>JAQSXL010000015.1 GCA_029256685.1 Gammaproteobacteria bacterium
GTTCAAATTGCAGCCAAGCTATTTCGTTGCGCTATCCTTTTATTGAAATTAGCAGTTGCCTGCTAGCTATTTATTTAACCTGGCATTTCGGTTGGTCTTGGCAAATGGCCGCTACCCTCCTGTTTAGCTGGATATTGATTTGCTTAATTTTTATTGATTTTGATCACCAATTATTGCCCGATGACCTAACCCTGAGTCTACTTTGGTTGGGATTAATCGCTAACACTTGGCATACATTTTGCTCTAGCCAAGACGCTATCATGGGTGCTGTCGCAGGTTATTTGAGTCTCTGGCTAATTGCTAATTTATTCAAGTGGATTAGCGGGCGTGAGGGCATGGGTTATGGGGACTTTAAGTTATTAGCAGCCTTAGGGGCTTGGGCTGGTTGGCAAATGCTGCCCCTTATTATTTTACTATCCTCAATAGCTGGGGCCCTGGTGGGTTTAGGCTTAATGGTATTCAAAAATCATAACCGGGATATCCCTATCCCCTTTGGACCCTATTTAGCTATAGCAGGCTGGATCGCTTTATTATTTGGTAAGCAGCTTGTTAATGTCTATGCTCAAACCATTTATTAAAACGAGTTTTGCACTTTATGAAACGCGTGACTCACTTAGAACCCACCCTTGGTGTAGGTAATAACTTTTGATTCCTTATGACCTAAAAAACCAATGGCAGTACCATTTTTCGCTATGATGGGCTTGGTAAATTCGTAGGTAAATGGATTAACATCATAGCATACGGCCATTGCTTTTCTAATTATAATGGTTTTATCCGTTTTAATGCGGTAAGGTTTACTGCCATAACCTAAGATAATTTGATGAATTATTTTACCATCAATTTCTGGACTAATAGTTAAAGTACAAGCCGTTAGTCCTTCCGTACGTTCTATGGATTGATTAAAAATTAAAAGATCGGCTAAGACTATTTTAGGGCACAGTATGAGTAATAAAGCGGGGAAAAATCTCGTACTAATTTTCATTGGCTACTCCTTTAAATATCCGAACACCACTACTTAGCTTTTAGCTAAAATATATCCTACAGCAAACTAAAAAATTTAACACTTATATCTTTTATTAAAAAACCCTATAATCTTTGATGAATAAAATCAATTAAAAGGCTAGCAAAAAATGTTTATCATTGGCTTAACGGGTGGAATTGGCAGCGGAAAAACAACAGTCGCAAATTATTTTGCCGAGCTGGGTATTACAATTATTGATGCCGATCAAGTCGCTAGAGAAGTCGTTGAGCCAGGAACAGCCGCCTTTCAGCAAATTATTGCTAAATTTGGTCAGGTAATTTTAACGGCAGATGGCCAATTAAACCGTAGCAAATTACGCGAATTTATTTTTGCGGATGCTAATCTCAGGCAATGGTTAGAAAACTTAGTACACCCTCAAATTCGTTCTCGTATGCGTGAACTTAGCAAGCAGGCCACTTCACCCTATTGTATTCTGGTCATTCCGCTGCTGCTAGAAAATAAACCCAATGAATTAGTACAACGTATCTTAGTAGTGGATAGCCCCGAAGCATTACAAGTTAGCCGTACCCAAGCCCGCGATCACCTGACCGCCGGTCAAGTCATCAGCATCATGGTAACCCAAATGACCCGCAGCCAGCGTTTAGCCGCTGCGGATGATATCATTGTTAATGATGGCAATTTAGCGAGTTTAAAACAGCAAGTAATCAAAATGCATCAAAAATATTTGTCAATGACCTAATACAGGGTCAATATCAGCCTGACAGTGCACCAGTCTTGACCTAAATGTTTTTACTTGTATCTATAAGCTAAACTAAGCTTTTAGTCACGATCTCATAGACATCGTTCGATAGCTTTTTCGCCTGACTAATTCTATTGAGTTCCTTTTGCATTATTTGTTGCCGGCTTTTATCAAAACGTTTCCAGCGAGTTAATGGCTGGACAAGCCTGGCGGCAACCTGAGGATTTAAGCTATCCAAGCGCAACACCTGATCGGCTAAAAACTGATAACCTAAACCATCGGCCCGGTGAAATTCGGCAAAATTACTGGTAAAGGCGCCAACTAAGGCTCGTACCTTATTGGGGTTTTTAAGGTTAAATGCCGGGTGATTTAATAGCTCTTTTACCTGTGTTAAAGTTTCTGGCAATTCTGCCGTGGCCTGAATAGTAAACCATTTGTCGACGACAAGAGCTTCATCCTGCCATTGTTGATAGAAACTTTCTAATGCCGACAAACGTTCGGAACAATTTACGTTAGCCATAACACGCAATGCAGCACTTTGGTCGGTCATATTATCGGCTTGTTTAAACTGCTGCATACAGAGATCAATAACCTCTTGCTTATCTTGTAGCATTAGATAAGACAGAGCCGCATTTTTCAGGCTACGCTGTCCAACGGCCTGCTGATTAAACGTATAAGGCTGCTGAGTATGGTGCTGTTGATAAACACCGGTCAATTCTTTAGCTAATTGTACGGCTAATTGTTGCCTTACAAAGCGGCGTGCTGCGACTAAACCATCGACATCAATCTCCTCCATCATTTCACCTAACTCAATTTCACTAGGCAATCCTAATAATTGTGCTTTTAAAGCATTATCTAGCTGCGGATCGGCTAGAATGGTACGTAAGGCCTTAGTCAGCTCAGGATTCAATGTCAGCTCTTGGTTAGCGCGATAGGCTTTGACTAATGCTAGTAGCAAGCGCGCCGCCAACTGCTGCCCAGCTTCCCAACGGTTAAAATCGTCGGTGTCATGGGCTAATAAAAACAGCAACTCTTGGTCGGTATAAGCATAATTAAGTTTAACCGGAGCAGAAAAACCTCGTAGTAAGGATGGTATGGGCTGTTCTGTTACATTAACAAACTGAAAAGTTTGCTCGGATTCGCTCACGGCTAGAACACGAGTTGTTGCTGCCAAGTTAGAAGATTCACCTTGTAGCTGTAAAGTTAATTCGCTGCCATTTTTAGCTAATAATCCTAGGGCTATTGGAATATGCATAGCTAACTTTTCCGGCTGTCCCGGAGTTGGAGGACACGTTTGTTTAACGGTTAGACTATAAGTCTTATTAGCCGCATCAAAATGGCTGTTTATCTCTAATTTAGGTATGCCTGCCTGGCTGTACCACAGTCTAAATTGAGCTAAATCTGCTTGATTAGCATCTTCCATCGCTTTGACAAAATCATCGCAAGTCACGGCCTGCCCATCATGTCTTTGAAAATACAGATCCATACCTTGCCTAAATCCCTCTTTACCAAGAAGAGTATGCATCATACGGATCACTTCGGAACCTTTCTCATAAACCGTTGAGGTATAGAAATTGTTCATTTCAATATAAGACTCTGGCCGTACGGGATGGGCTAAAGGCCCCGCATCTTCTAAAAATTGCACGGCGCGTAAACGTTTTACCTGATCGATTCTCACCACCGAACGGGCATTCATATCGGCCGAAAATTCGTGGTCACGAAAAACCGTTAGGCCTTCTTTTAAACTCAGTTGAAACCAATCCCGACAAGTAATACGATTCCCCGTCCAATTATGGAAATACTCATGCCCTACCACGGCTTCAATACCCTCATAATCTACATCGGTTCCTGTTTTATGATTGGCGATGATATACTTGGTATTAAAAATGTTCAGTCCCTTATTTTCCATGGCTCCCATGTTAAAATCGCTGACGGCAACTATCATGAAGATATCCAAGTCGTATTCACGGCCAAAAGCTTCCTCGTCCCAGCGCATGGATTTCTTAAGCGACTCCATCGCGTGGTTACATTTATCTTGATTACCGTGTTCCACGTAGATCTTTAAATCCACTTGACGGCCCGATTGCGTGGTAAATTGATCGGCAATGTGGGTTAAATCACCCGCTACCAAGGCAAATAAATAACAAGGTTTTTTGAAGGGATCTTCCCAGGTAACCCAGTGTTGATTATTGGGCAGCTCTCCCCCTTCGATGAGATTACCGTTGGAAAGTAAAACGGGGTAACGCGTTTTATCTGCCACGATAGTGGTAGTGAATTTGGCCATCACATCCGGGCGATCGAGATAGTAGGTGATCTTACGAAAGCCATGCGCTTCGCATTGGGTACAAAAATTACCACTGGATTTATACAACCCTTCTAAGGCGGTGTTTTCTTGTGGTTTTATTTCGACTTCAGTTTCTAAGGTAAATTCAGCAGGTACTTTAAAAATGGTCAGTTGCTCTGCATCTACGGCAAAGGCATCGTTTAACAAGGGAGTTCCATCAAGACATATACTGCGCAAAACAAGATTAACCCCATCTAATACCAAAGGTATTTTTTCATCGGCTCTAGCAGGATTCCTACTCATTACTAATTTTGCCTTAACTAAGGTGGCCTCTTCACCCAGTTCAAAGCGTAAATCGGTGGTTTTAATTAAATAAGCAGAGGGCTGATAGTCTTTTAAAAACTTTGCTGTAGCTGGTTTAGTCATCGTTATTCCTATCTGAATGTTCTAGCTCATAAAGGGACGTATTCATGCGCGTTTGCGCTAGCAACGTCCTGGCTCTTATGGCGCATTAATGAGTGGGATTGGTATTACATATAAAAGTCATATAGCTATTATAGCCTTATCTAAAAAAAATGGGCTTATTTAAATAAGGATTTTATAAAAATGTGAGGAATTATTTAACAAATTAGCTAGCGTTCTAGCCCACAAACCGGATTATTATTTTCAAGCCGGCAATTCTGACCGCACTTTACCCTACCAAAAGTTGAAAGGACACAGTTGTCACCCTTATAGTTGGCACAAGCTAATAAATTAACTCCCGCTTTACAATCATAACCACAGACAATGTGTCCAAAATTATCTGCTATACAAGACTGCCTCCGCAACTGGGCGCATTGAACTTTATCAAGGGATTTGACGCAGCCATAACCACAAGCCACGTTACCATAACTACCTACAATACAAGTTTGGTCGGGCATCTGCGCACATTGAGCGGTAGTACTTGATCTAACACAATGATAACCACAAATTTGGGCACCAAAATATTCAATACATGCTTTAGTAGGCTTAGCTTCTTTTTTAACCTCGGGTTGAGGTACTGGAACTGGCACAATATAAATATTATTTGGATTAACTGGAGCTTGAGCCATGGCAACTAAACAAGTCCATCCTAACAACACTAGCAAACTATATTTAATCATAGCTAACCTCTAGTCTTTATGAAAAGTATACTTCGTGTCTAAATACCCATTAAACGCGATGCTCAACTTTTTTAAAAGGACTTGGGTCCTGTCGCTTAGCGCCACCCATTTCTTAAAAAAGTTGATCATAACGCCTCCTGATGGTTATCATTTTGGGACGATTACAAAATACATAATACCATTTTTGCTAATAAAAGTTCCATAGGCGTTGCTCCATGGCTAACAGCAACTCGCAGGAATATCAATAGAACTCTAATGAAGAGATTGCTAATCAATATACGGTGAATCGGTATAGCTTTGCATGCAGGTCAATGATTGAGGCATGTTCAAGACGGCTTTAAAAGCCGATTAGTTTGCCAAAAACCGTTGTAAAATAGCTTGATTAGCTTCGGGAAAGGGCAGATTGAGCAATTCGACTTTAGGTATCCAGGCGATGGGTTGCTGTTCTTTACCATACGCCTCACCTTGAAATTGAGTCACATGCCACACATGTAAAGTAATGGCTTTATCCGGATAAGAATGCGTTAACTGCATAAAAAGCTTGGCTTCCTGCACCTTAATGCCAAGCTCTTCATAAATTTCTCGGCTTAATGCATGCTCAAGTAACTCGCCGACTTCTACCTTGCCACCCGGAAATTCCCATAATCCGCCCAGATGTTTATGAGCGGCCCTACGCGCCACTAATACTTCATCATGGCTATTGGTTATGATAGCCACGACTACATCGATATGAGGCAACGGTTGCTTAAACGATGGCACCATGACACTGCTTATATTTCTTTCCCGAACCACAGGGACAAGGCTCGTTCCGCCCTACCTTAGGCTGATCCCGCATATAGGGTTCATTTTTGGGAGCAGCTTCAGCTTGACCAAGCTCGGTTGCGACTTCTGCATGTTCAAAACGTATTTTTTCGGGAATAGCTTCGCGGCGCTGAGCCTCCAGTACTTCCACATCATTTTCAGTTTGAATGTGCAGAGTACTTAGAATACTCACCACATCATGTTTAAATCGTTCTAACATATCGGAGAACAACAGAAACGATTCGCGTTTATATTCTTGCTTAGGATTTTTTTGCGCATAACCCCTTAAATGAATACCTTGACGCAAATGTTCCATTGCGGCCAAATGCTCACGCCAATGCATATCTAAGTTTTGCAACAATACGGATTTTTCAAGTTGGCGGATTGAACTACCAATCTGTTGCTCTTTAAGTCCATAGACCTGTTTAGCTTGCTCTAAAATGCGTTGATAAAGCGTCTCTTCGTGCAAACCATGGTCTTTTTCTAGCCAGCCTTTAATATCCAATTGCAAGTTGAGATCGCTTTCTAATTGCTTCTCAAGACCCGTAATATCCCATTGCTCTTCTAAACTTTGCGTTGGAACATGGTTAGTAAACAAGCTGCCTACCACATCGGCAAAGAAATGTTGAATCACATCCGCAACATCCTCTTTAGCCATATATTCATTACGTAGGGCATAGATTTCTTTACGCTGATCATTAGCCACATCGTCAAATTCTAATAGCTGTTTACGCATATCAAAATTATGACCTTCCACTTTGCGTTGGGCGTTTTCAATGGCTTTACTGACCCAAGGATGTTCAATGGATTCACCTTCCTTAAGCCCTAAGCGTTGCATAATGGCCGCCACTCTATCTGAGGCAAAAATCCGCATTAAGTTATCTTGTAAGGATAAATAAAAACGGGATGAACCGGGATCGCCTTGCCGTCCGCTGCGGCCACGTAATTGATTATCTATCCGTCTTGATTCATGACGTTCGGTACCCATAATATGTAATCCACCGGCTTTAATCACTTGATCATGCCGTTTTTGCCACTCTGCCTTACAATCGGCAATCTCTTGTTCGGTTGGATTATCTAGCTGAGACAGTTCTACCTCTAAACTACCGCCTAATACAATATCGGTGCCGCGCCCTGCCATATTAGTAGCAATGGTCACAGCGCCTGGCCTTCCGGCTTCAGCAATAATCTGAGCTTCTTTTTCATGATATTTGGCATTAAGCACTTGATGCGGTATTTTTTCTTGTTGGAGTAGTTTTGCCAGGTATTCTGAGCTTTCAATGGCAATGGTGCCGACTAAAATGGGCTGACCTTTTTCTCGGCTGGCCTTAATATCCTGGATAATGGCCGCAAATTTTTCTTTGGCTGTTAAATAAATTTGATCGGCAGAATCCTTACGTTGAATGGCTTTATTAGTCGGAATAACCACCACTTCCAAACCATAGATTTGCTGGAACTCATAGGCTTCCGTATCTGCGGTACCCGTCATACCCGATAATTTATCGTATAATCTAAAATAATTTTGGAAGGTAATAGACGCTAAAGTTTGGTTTTCATTCTGAATGCGTACGCCTTCTTTCGCTTCTATGGCCTGATGCAAACCATCGGACCAACGCCTTCCAGGCATGGTGCGTCCGGTATGTTCATCGACAATAACGACTTCATCATTCTGAACAATATAATCCACATCGCTTTGAAACAAAGAATGCGCCCGTAAACAGGCCAGCAAGTGGTGCATTAAGCCAATATTTTTAGGGGCATATAAGCTTTCGCCTTTTGCTAATAAACCCTCTTTAGCCAGCAGCTTTTCTACCTTGTCATGACCTTGTTCTGTTAAATAGGCCTGGCGGATTTTCTCATCAATCGTATAGTCGGCGGGTTTATCTTCACTCTCTTGTTTGGTTAATTGAGAAATTAAACGGTTAAGCCGTTGATAAAGCTCCGAACTTTCTTCCGCTTGACCCGAGATAATCAACGGAGTACGGGCCTCATCAATTAAAATGGAGTCGACTTCATCGACAATAGCAAAATTAAGTTCGCGTTGGACCTTATCGCTAATGCTAAACGCCATATTATCGCGTAAATAATCAAAACCGAATTCATTATTGGTGCCATAGGTAATATCGGCCGCATAAGCGGCTTTTTTTTCAGCATAGGGCATCTGACTTACATTAACCCCAACGGTTAACCCTAAAAAGCTGTAAATGGGTGCCATCCAGTGGGCGTCGCGCTTTGCTAGATAATCATTGACCGTGATCACATGTACGCCCTTACCCGTTAAGGCATTTAAGTACACGGGTAGAGTTGCCATCAAGGTCTTACCTTCACCGGTGCGCATTTCTGCAATATTACCCTGGTGCAAAACGATGCCACCAATTAACTGCACATCAAAATGGCGCATTCCAAACACTCGTTTACCTACTTCACGCACGGTAGCAAAAGCTTCTGGTAATAAAGCATCTAATTTTTCACCCTGTTGCAAACGAGTTTTAAACTCGGTGGTTTTAGCTTTTAGTTGCTCATCGGTTAGCCTGTTAAATGCGGGTTCTAGCGCATTGATTTCAGCGACATTTTTTTCAATACGGCGTAATACCCGTTCATTACGGCTACCCAATATTTTACGGACAAGACTTTTCACTAGCATGTTGATGGAATTCCACTTAACTATTCAATAATGTGCGTTTCACATGAATTTTAAACGTGATATTGTATCATAATAATCTAGCAAAACTATGTATAATATTGAGTATGTCTCAACAACCGATTCAAACTTGGCTTACCGATACTCGGAGGCTACAAAACATTATTAGTAAGGCTCATTACTTAAATGAATTAAGTATTGTTGTCCGTAATCACTTAGCCGAAGATTTGGCCAATCATTGTGAGGTAGCCAATTATGAGGTGGGCAAACTCAAATTGATGGTTACTAGCTCAGTATGGGCCAGCCGTTTAAGATTTTATATCCCATCCCTATTAAAAACCTTACAAAAAACCTCGATTTTCAGCCAGTTACAGAGCATTGAGCTTAGTGTGAGCGCATCCTACCAACCTTTAGTTAAACCTCCCACTAAAACCCTGGCTTTATCCTTAACAAGTGCCGATCTTATTACCATGGCAGCTCAGTCTGTTACCGATGCCAATTTACAACAAGCCTTATTGCGCTTGGCGCAAAAGGCAAATAAAATCTGATCATTAGCCTTAAACTCATCCTGGATTAATATAATCTTAGTTTTGGATAAACTGAGGTTAATATAATTTTCTCCAACTTTTTAAGCTAATGAATTTGCAAAAGATCTAAATAACTACTATATAAATAAGGTAGGCATTTCGCCTTTTGTTTAAATAAATTTATGGAGAAATTATTATGTCTAGACAACAAGGAAAGTTTAATCAACAAGCATCTCAACCACTAAACGAAGCCGAATTAAGCAATGCCGCGGGTGGGCATCAAGGTATTACACCAGGCACTTATATCTTTATCGATCAAAATGGCAATGAACAAAGTTGCACCATTAACAAAATTAGAAATGACGGTACAGCAAAAATAACTTTTAACCAAGGTTAACTATTTCCTAAGGAATAGCATTCTGCACAAACCTTGCGTGGTAATGATTTAACAGAAATTTTACCACGCAAACTTTCTTTATTACCTTTCATTTAAAATCCGGTATAATACCGTCAAATCTTTTCATTGGAGTATGTTATGAAAACCTTAGCTAAATTAATGGTTTGTTCTTGTTTAGCCATCGCCTTATCCGGTTGCGAAAACATGAACCGACAAGACGTAGGGATGGTTGCCGGCGGTGTCTTAGGCGGGGCCTTAGGTTCCCAAATCGGCCATGGTCAAGGCCGCACGGTAGCCATTATCGGTGGTACTTTGTTAGGCGGCGCCTTAGGTGGGGCCATTGGCAGGGATATGGATAACGCTGACCGCATGAGGATGCAACAAGCCTTAGAGAGAAACCGTACCAATCAGTCAACTAGCTGGACTAATCCCGACACGGGCGCCCATTATCAGGTGACCCCGGTACGCACCTATACGCGTAAAGTGGCTCACAAAAAACCGCAGTACTGCCGTGAATTTCAAAACACCGCCACCATTAATGGTGAGGTACAAAAAATTTATGGTAAAGCCTGCCGCCAGCCCGATGGTAGCTGGAAAATAGTATCCTAAAAATAACTTTATAAAAGCCTAGGCAAAATTGACCTTAGGCTTTAATTAATCATGGCAAAATTTAAACAACTTTACGTTTGCACCGCTTGCGGTGCAACCTCACCTAAGTGGGTCGGTCAATGTCCCGATTGTCACGCCTGGAATACCTTAACCGAAGAAATAGTGACGGCAACCAAGGCTAATCCAAGATTAGGAGGCTATGCCGCAGCCGCGGGTAGCACGGTCACTCATTTAGCCGAGGTTGCGCTTACCGAACAGATCCGCACTAAAACCCACTTACCCGAGCTAGATAGAGTATTAGGAGGTGGTTTGGTGAGCGGCTCTGTCACACTCATAGGCGGTGATCCCGGCATTGGCAAATCAACCTTATTGCTACAAGCTATTTGTAAACTAAGCCTTGGAAATAAGGTTCTTTATATTACCGGCGAAGAATCTTTACAGCAGGTGAGTCTAAGGGCGCATAGACTCGAACTGCCCACAGAACATGTAGCATCGCTTGCCGAGACGCAAGTTGAACGCATTATAGAAATTGCCAAACAACAAGCCCCTAAAATCATGGTGGTGGATTCTATTCAAACTATTTATACCGAGCTCTTACAGTCTGCACCGGGCTCGGTCAGTCAAGTACGAGAAAGTGCGGCCTTACTGGTGGCCTTTGCCAAACAAACCGGTACCGCCATCTTTTTAGTCGGCCATGTCACTAAAGAAGGCAATTTGGCAGGCCCACGAGTTTTAGAGCATATGGTGGACTGTGTGTTATATTTTGAGGGCCAAAATGATAGCCGTTACCGGATCATCCGCGCCATCAAAAACCGCTTTGGTGCCGTTAATGAACTGGGCATCTTTGCCATGACCGATAAAGGCCTAAAAGAAATCAGTAATCCTTCCGCTATTTTCTTATCGCGCTATGAGCAACCCGTTTCCGGCAGCATAGTCATGGCCACCTGGGAAGGTAGCCGCCCCATGCTGGTTGAAATTCAAGCCTTAGTCAATGAAAGCCACGTAGGAAATCCACGACGTGTTACCGTGGGTTTAGAGCAAAATCGGCTGGCCATGCTACTCGCCGTTTTACAACGCCATGGCGGAGTCGCCACTTATGACCAGGACGTATTTGTCAATGTGGTAGGTGGCATGCGTATTATGGAACCGGCAGCAGATTTAGCGGTAGCCCTGGCCGTATTATCTAGTCTGCGCAATAAACCCATTCCCGAGGATTTAATTGTATTTGGTGAAATTGGCCTGGCCGGTGAAATTCGCCCCGTGCAAAGTGGACAAGAACGGTTAAAAGAAGCCGCTAAACATGGCTTTAAAAAAGCCATTATACCTAAAGCCAATGCACCTAAAGGTATTATTGCTAGTTTAGAAGTAATTACCGTGCAATCCCTAAACGATGCTTTACAAAATTTTTAACAACAGGCTTGTAAATATAATTAAGCTAAATTTTGGCTAAGCTACTAAGCTTCAAAAAGATTAGTCAAGTGGGGAATAAGTAAACCCTTTGCCGCAAGAATACGGCGACGGAGCCTACAGGGAAGTATTGACGGCGTGTTTACGTTTCTCCGCTTGGCTAATCTAACCCACCAATAAATCATTGTTAAAAGACTGGCTCAACCAGCCATTCGCTGCTTTTCATTAAATTTATGTTAAAATCAATACCACTTTTAAATAACCAGCCTCAATAAATACTATGTTTAATACCATTACCCTGGCCTTAAGCGGGGCCTCTGGCATGCCGTATGCCTTTCGACTACTCGAGCAATTAGTAAAAGCCCAGAAGCAAATTTATTTTGTGCAGTCGCAAGCGGCCCAAATGGTAATCGCTTTAGAAACTGAATTTAAATGGCCAACTCAACCGCAAAAATTAGAAACGGTTTTAACCGAGCGCTATGCAGCTGCCCCCGGGCAAATTAAAGTTTTTAGCAATAACAACTGGCTAGCTCCCATTGCCAGCGGCTCGGGAATCAGCGATGCGATGGTTATCTGCCCTTGCACCAGCGGTTGTTTAGCCGCCATCGCCCATGGCATGAGCGATAATTTGCTTGAGCGAGCAGCTGATGTGATTTTAAAAGAGCAACGCAAACTCATTATGGTCATTAGAGAAACCCCTTTTTCAGCCATTCACTTAGAAAATATGTTGAAATTGGCACGACTAGGCGCCGTAATTTTGCCGGCCAATCCCGGTTTTTATAATAAACCACAAACTATTGATGATTTAGTCGATTTTATCGTAGCCAGAATTTTAGATCAGTTACAGATATCCAACGAGCTTAATGTACGGTGGGGTTTAAGCTAAAAAAATTTGAAAAAATCTTGCATCCCAAGAGAGGTTGATATATGTCAACAGACCCTAACCTACCCATTCATAAACTTCGGTCATTTCAGAGGGGCACTTAGCACAGCTAGTACCACAACCCGGCAATTTACTGGCTTTGCGTACCTTACCTTTGCTTATCCATTGTTCTAATAATAAGCGGGTAAACTCGGGCTCCGTGCTAAACTGTCGGCATAGTTGCGCTAAATTGGCAACTTTTACTTGGCTTAAATAACGCTTTAATTCAGTTAACATCATAGTGATTTCACTCAAATACAGGGTTATCTAAGGTTTGCTGCCCATAATAGCGCAATCCCATTATACCTAGGCCTATACAACCTACAATTGCTAAAACCCAGCCCAACGAACTCACAGGATGTTGGCTAAAGGTAGCCAGCTGATAAAATAATACGGCAGCACCATAGGCGAGTAATGTACTCCATATCGTTGCGAAAATTGCCCAACCACGGGATAGCTCACGGGCAGTCACAGCCACAGTGGAAACACAGGGTAAATAAAGCAAAACAAAGAGTAAATATGAAAAGGCACTGATAGGCCCGCCAAACCGCTGATACATTTCGCCATACACACCTTGCTGCAGCGAATGTTCCGGAATACTAGCAAGCAAAGGGTTATGCAGGGCTTGAAGTAATTCTGCTAAATTTTGTGGGACACTTACAACAGCTTCACGCAACCCTTGCCAAAGATCAAAATCTTGCGGGCTTATCACTGCCAAATGCCCAATTTGGGTATAAAGCGTATTTAAGCTACCGATAACCACTTCCTTAGCTAAAATACCGGTCAACAGTCCCACGGTGGCGGGCCAATTCTCGGCCTGAATTCCCATGGGGGTAAATAGCGGGGTTAACCATTGGCCTAACATTGCTAAAAAGGAATGCGGGTTCCCTTCTATCATACTCAACGAGCCATCGGTATTAAGCGTATTTAAAGCGCCGAGTACCACGCAAAATGGTATAATGATTTTACCCGCTTTAATAATAAAACTCTTTAACCGTTGCCAGGTTTGACGCATAATCATTTTTAAAGCGGGCACATGATAAGGGGGTAACTCCAATACTAGAGGAGCAACCTCACCTTTTAATAAAGTTTTACGTAATAGTAAACCCGTAAATATGGCCATCAGGATGCCTAATAAATACAAGGCAAACACAATATTATGGCCATTAGTTGGAAAAAAAGCCGCCGTAAAAACCGCGTAAATGGCCAAGCGGGCCCCACACGACATAAATGGGGTCATCATTACCGTTAAAATTCGATCGCGTTTATTTTCTAGGGTTCTTGCCGCCATAATCGCGGGCACATTACAACCAAACCCAATAATCATAGGCACAAACGACTTACCAGGCAATCCTAAGGCCCGCATAACACGGTCCATTACAAAAGCGGCTCGTGCCATATAGCCCGAAGCTTCTAAAAAAGCTAGAAATAAAAACATGGCTCCTATCACGGGAATAAAGGTTACCGTAGTATTAATCCCCTTACCTGCGCCACCGGCGATGATGGCTACTAACCATGTTGGCAGATGTAAATTCGTCAATAAATAGCCTGTACCTTCTACAAATAAGGTGTTGCTACTTATATCAAAAAAGTCTTGAAATGCCCCCCCAACGTTAATCGCAAAGAAAAACATGGTATACATCATGAGCAGAAAAATCGGGATACCTAGCAAGCGATTCAGCACAAGCTTGTCAAGCCAAGCGGTGATTCTATATAAGGTTTTATCCGTTTTTTGCAAGGTCTTATGCAGCAATTGGTGGATAAAGCTATAACGCATATCGGCAAAGATAATATCGAGATCCTCCCCTAGCGTTTGCTCTAATTTTTGCTGCTGTTCGTCTATTAGCTTTGTATCTTTTTCGTCTATCAGTTGCCGAGTAAGGTTATCATTTTCTAATAAGCGTCCAGCTATATTTTCGGTATAAACGCCTGGCTTGTTAAGCGTGACTTGGGTGGAAAGTTCATTGATGGCCGTTTGTATAACCTCGGGATAAAGTTTTAAAGAGGAAACCGCAGGAGGACCCGATGTAATGACTTGCTTGAGTTCAAGCAAACCTTGCTTTTTACAGGGCTGTTGTGGAATTACCGGACAACCTAAGCTAGCTGCAAGATGATTAATGTCAATGCTAATCTTTTGTTTCTCGGCTATATCCATCATGTTGATGACAATGATGACGGGTATACGCATTTCCAACAACTGCAAAGTAAGATATAAATTACGTTCTAGATGGGTGGCATCAACCACATTGATGACCATGTCAGGGCGGTTAAATAACAAATATTCACAAGCAATCTGCGTATCTATGGCCTGTTCAGAATTTACAGTGGTTAAACTATAGGTGCCAGGTAAATCAATGACCTCGACCCGGCAATTTTCTTCCGAGAAATAACCACTTTTTCGTTCAATAGTAACCCCAGGCCAATTGCCAACTTGTTGATGGCTACCTGTCAAGGCATTAAATAAGGTGGACTTTCCACAGTTAGGATTACCTACTAAAGCTACGGTTAATTGGCGCATAAATTTATTCTATCTAGTATTAAACAATTGGCTTCGTTTTGACGTAAGATTAAGATACTACTTCGTATTTGGATAGCAATGGGACATCCTAAGGGCGCTTTACGAACTAGAGTAAAAGCTGTTCCTTTGGTTAACCCCATGGCGAGTAATTTTTGCCTATAAGGTGAACGACCCGCCTCAAAGCCTTTAATAATAGCTTGTTCACCTATTTTTAAATCACGTAAATCTAACATGACATTCACCTCTTTATAGTAAATGATAATCATTATCATTTACTAAATCAACTGTTCTTTCTTCGCTCTTTTCAAGAATAGTTATAGGGTTAGGTTATTAAACTCTCCACGGCAAGGAAGCCGCGGCGAAGCGTATAGGGAAATATACACAGCGGGTTTAATAACCTAACCCTATAACTATTCTCTCTCACTAATTGACATTGACAATGCTTCTTGCTTTAATTCCCCTAATCAATCCTGATAGGACCACCATGGCTTACACACGAATTTCTTATATATTACTTACCTTTTCGCTACTAACCGGTTGCGCAACCAAGCAACTTGGAGCGGCCGAAGTTTCAGGTAGTGATCCTGCCACCATTCAGCTTGCGGAAGCCGCTACTTCGGTTAGCCAATCACTCTATCAATTGGCAGCAGTTGAAAAAGCCGCTACGTCACCCAAACCCGAAAAATTACCCGATCCTTCCAGTTATGGAATGGGTAACCTGGTATCGGTAGATTGGACAGGGCCCGTTGCCGCAATTCTACAAAGAATTGCTAATGTTAGCCATTATAAATTACGTACCCTAGGTACAGAGCCTTCCATTCCTATCGTGGTATCGGTCACAGCCGAAAATGAACCTATTGGTAATATCCTGCGCAATGTGGCTTATCAAGCTCATCAACGCGCTCAGATTATTCTTTATCCTAAGCAAAAAATTATCGAATTACGCTATGTTAAAAGCTAAACCATTGTTACAGAGCTTAGCAATTGCTATCAGCTTAATATTAACGAGTTGCGCTAGTCACACAGCTAATAGTGGCGGCACTGGAAGCTTAACTGAGCTTAAACAATTGCGTGGCCAAAAACCCACCGAAAAAACCGGCCAAACCCAATTTCGCATGCTGGGGATTAAAGAAACAGCCCTTAGTATAGGTGCCCAATCTGGACTTGCCTGGCGCGCTAAACAGATCAATGTGATTTTAGCTAACCAAACTACACAGCTGGATCAAATCTTTAATTTTAATGCCTTGATCCTAGAAAACCATGTGCTGCCACCCGTTTTAGTGGAAAGCAGGGAAAGTTTAAAATTAGATGGTAACAATGCTATTCGCTTAGCCGATCGTACCTATAAGATAGCGAGCCAATCACGCTTTGTTACAACGCCCTCCAATTGGCGCAATTATTTAGCAATGAACTATGAACAACCCGCTCCGCCACATCCTTCATTATTACCACAAAATGCAAAGGAACAAGCCTATTGGGATGAATTTGTTACCCAAGGCTGGCAAAACGGCATTCAACAAGCGAATACCATTTATGCCGATAACCTGGCACGCTTAAAACGTGATTATCAGGGGATGTTACTCTATCGCAAATTACTTGCGCAGGATATTGTCAGCAAGCCTTATATTGCTAAAACCGAGCTGGGTATTACCGGCAGTGGTTCGGATATGAGTATCAACGATCGCGTGCTTCGCATAACCGCTCTACCACAGCTCAAAGCCGATAGTAAGGCCTGGAAATCTATCATTAGTAGTGATGATCAATGACCAAAAATATGTTAGCCAATGAGCCGGCGCGTTTTACGCCGGCGACTCTTGATGATATCTTGGCTCATTGCGAAAAACTCAACGCCTCTGACATTACCTTCCAAAATGGTGAGCCCATATTTGTTGAGGTATACGGCCGTATTCTGCGCATTACTCAACGCAAATTATCAACCACCGAAATCCGTGAATTGCTCAATCATATCTATGGCCCCAATGGCACAGCCCAAATATTAAGTGGTCAAGATATTGATACCCATTATGAATTTCGCCCGGCTCGTAATGAGCGTTATAGATACCGGGTTAATGGCACAGGCTGTTTAGTAGAGGGTCACGAAGGCATTCAAATTACCATGCGTTCGATTCCCACTACACCACCTAAGCTAGAGCAGTTAAAACTCGAGCCCGAAATTGCTAAAGCCCTGGCACCCGACCAAGGCGTAGTTTACGTCACAGGCGCTACCGGTTCTGGAAAAAGTACCTTGCTAGCGGCTATCATCCGTCATTTAGTTGAAAAGGAAGAGGGTAACTGTAAGGTGCTTACTTATGAGGCGCCGATCGAATTTGTATATGATGATATTCAAATGCCAAGTTCTATTGTTAGCCAGGCCGAGATTCCACGGCATTTACCTTCTTTTGCCGCGGGAGTACGCAATGCCTTACGTCGTAAACCAGGCCTTATTTTAGTGGGCGAGGCGCGAGATGCCCAAACTATCAGTGCCGTAATTGAAGCCGCTCTTACCGGACATCCCGTTTATACCACTTTACACAGTAATGGTGTGGCAGAAACCATCCGCCGTTTAGTCACTTCATTTCCCGCCGATGAACGCCATGGTCGCACTATCGATATTTTAGAAACCATCCGGCTTGCTGTATGGCAGAGATTAGTACCGAGTACAGACGGTATGCGGGTAGCCCTGCGGGAATATTTGGTGTTTGACAATAAAATTCGCGATATGTTGCTGGATGTCGATCCCGAAAACGTGACGGCCGCCACTCGCCGCTTAGTAAAAGAATACGGTCAACCCATGGAAGTAGATGCCCGCCAAAAATTTGAGGCAGGGATCATTGCAGAACGCGAGTATAAATTGATCACGGCATTTGGCAAAAATATTGATAAAGATGCGGGCCTGGTTTAAATCACCGCATTAAAAAACTTGCCAGTCATATTCATTAAATAATCTCTCCCTTGGCATTGGCTCATGGCTATAAAGCAACTTTGTTTTATAGGACATAAAACCTTAAGCTACAGGGATGTATTCATGCGGGTTGCTGTTAGCCATGAGTCAATGCCAAGCGAATACTCATTAGCAGAAATAGTATTGGGATATGATAAGCATTGGGATGAAAAGTTACTCTAAGCAATAATGGGTTATTTCAATCATTATCGCGCCTCTTATTTCATGCAATATTTTATAGCGATATTATAATTTATTCTTCTAAAACATTTTTTTCTATAAGCTATAGGTCATTTTTTGGGGTACAACATCTTCTAGGACAACAGTCTGTTTTTGGCAAAATCCCCTAATTTTTTCATAAATCTGCTCGCGTTTAAAGGGCTTAGTGACATAGTCATTCATGCCTGCGTCAAATGCTTGTTGTTTATCATGTTCTTGGGCATTGCCTGATAGAGCCACAATAGGCACGGGCTCTTGATGCGTCTGCTGCTCAATACGTCGAATGGCAAGCGTCGCTTCAATCCCATTCATGCGGGGCATTAAGATATCCATAAAAATGATATCGGGATTATGGTGCTCATAAAACACAATGGCTTCATGCCCATCTTTGGCAACAAGACAAGTATGGCCGCCGCGTTCAACGATAGATTTGAGCAACTTTTGGTTAATCTCATTATCATCGACTATCAATACCGTGTAGCATTGGGGCGAAAAAATACGCTCATAAGGCGTCGAAACGGGTTCTTCTTGTAACTGCTTGACGACGGTTTTAAGCTTTAAGGTACAGCTAAAAACCGTGCCTTTGCCTTGGGTGCTTTTGACATTGATGTTGCCGTCCATTAACTCTGCTAATTTTTTAGTGATAAACAGCCCTAAACCGGAGCCGCCATACCGAGCACCCACGGATTGATTCGCTTGGGAGAAACGTTGGAATAATTTATTAAGCTCATCGGATGTCATGCCCACGCCAGTATCTTTCACCTTTAATTCTAATTGGGTTTCCTTCGCTGTTTGCTCAAGGATGGTGAGGACAATATGCACATGCCCTTTTTCCGTGAACTTAATGGCATTACCCAAGAGATTTAAGGCAATTTGCTTAAAGCGAAAATCATCCCCATTAACCCATACTTCATCATCGGGGAGGCTCACATTAATTTTAATGTTTTTTTGCGTGGCTTTGCCTCTCAAAATTTTAACAGCACTTTGAATAACGTCTTTAGGATCAAAAGGGGCTGAGTTTAAGGAGAGTTTACGTCCTTCAAGCATATTGGCATCTAAATTATTATCTAAGATAACCTTTTGATGTTCAGTACAAGCTTTAATAACTTGAAGGATTTGCTTTATTTCCTCGACATCCTCTAACGGATTTGTGGCTAACGCTGATTCTAAGGACGAAATATGGTCTGATAAAATGTCCAAATAGCCCATCACCGCACTTAAGGGATTGCGAATTTCATGGCACAAATGCGCGATAAAGTCGGTTTGTTTTTGGCGATAGGTATCACTTTGCTCTTGACGCACTTCGGATAATTGGCGTTGCTCTTCCCGCTCATGCAGCTTTTTCTCAGTTTTGCGCAGCTCCGTGATGTCGCGTCCAACGGCAAAGATTTGGTTTTCAATAAGATGACAACGCCAATGTACCATGCGAAAAGAACCATCTTTACAGAGATAACGGTTCTCTTGCGTATAGGCTTGTACCTTTTCATTCACATGCTCAATTTTGAGGCTTCTATCTTCAGGATGAATAAATTCTTTAGCCGACTTTGCAAGAAGTTCATCCGCCCTATAATCCAATATGCGGGAGAAGGTCGGATTAAAAAACTGGATAAAGCCTTCATTATTTAAGAGACAAAAAAACTCCTGTGACATTAAAAACAACCGTTTGAGATTATCCGAGGAAAAGTTAGGCGGCGGCTCTAAGGTGACTTTTACAGTTTTAATGGCTTTATTTTGTTTTAAGCTTTGAACCCCGGCTTCGCCCAAGCGATTATAGTTGAGGCTTAAGGTCTCTAGCGTCGTATTGTCAGAAAAGGCTAATCCGCCTTCATCTTTAATCGAATTATAGCCTAGGGTTAAGTGGCGAAGCGTTTTATTTTTATTTAACGCCATCGCACCGACATTATCCACTTGATTAAAGTCCATCAGTAAGGTAATTAAGGATGAACTGTGCGAAAAAGCCACCGCGGAAGTAGAGGTTAATTCACAACCCGCGACATTTAAAAAAATTAACCCTCGATGTTTCGAAAGTATGACACCACCTTCATCCCCAATGGCATTATGGCTAATGTCCAACCATTTCAGCGTTTTAAGATTCGCTAAGTGTTTCACGCCCTCGGCATACACATAGTTATAACTGATGTTAAGATGGGTTAAGCTATGATTTTGGTCAAAGGTTTTTGTGCCTACATCATTGAGCTGATTATAGCTCACATCTAATGAGATTAGGGTTTGGTTCTGCGCTAAAGGCTCTATATCGTCTTCCATAATACCATTACCCGCTAAACCCAATATCTTAATAGACGTATTCTGGCCAAACTTGGCGATACCTTGTTTACCGATGGCATTATAACCTACATTTAACTCCTCCAACGTTTTATTCCCGCTCAACGTATACGCGCCTTCCGTCCCAATGCGATTATAGCTAAGATGTAAAACCCTTAAGCGCGTATTACGGGCTAAGGCGGCTGCGCCAAATGCCCCAACCTGATTACTGGTGAGCACGAGGTGAATTAAAGCGGGATGCTTAGCGAGTGCAATCGTGCCTTCATTCGCAATATCATTGGACGCTAAGTTGACCTGCTGTAAGTGTCGATTTTTAGCAATAGCTATCGCGCCTTCATCACTTAATTGATTGTCAACAAGCTCTAGGGACACTAAGGTCATATTGTCAATGAACGCTTCAGCACCTTTTGGCCCTAAGTGATTGTAATTGAGCTTAAGAACTTGTAGGTTTGGCATGCTAGAGAGAAAAGGCGCTGTTTCTGCTGTCAGCTTACAGCCGGAGAGACTGAGTTCTTTTAAAGTCGTTAGAGTTACTAAGCGTTTGACACTAATTAAGCTTAAGGGATTACCGGTTAAATCCAGTGAGGTCAGATAGGTGTTATTAGCTAAGGCATTGGTAAGGGCTTCAATATCTGAATCCGTTAATGCCTGATAGGATAAATCAAGCGAGGTCAGTTCTGCATCATTCTGCTGTAAACGCTCTATGAGCTGTTTATCGAGTGGCATGGTTGCAACCCCCACCTTTCGGTTATGTGACACAATATTGCGTCATATTTGTTTTACTGTGAAGTGAGTATTATTTATGAGCGGAAAAAGCAACGGATTACTTTTCCATGCTATCGCTATAATCATTGATAGGGTGCAAAAATAATGTAATCAGTTCAGCAAAACCCAAGGTAATAGCTTTATATAGGAAACCTATAGTATAACAAATAATTACTTCTTCTAACAGCGTGCTTGATTTGCCCCGGCTAGGAATGCTGCTTTACCTTTTATCAGAATCGTAGAATTTCGCACGACTGTGTCCGCCGAAACTTAGAAGACCTGATGCTTGAGCGCGGCTTATCGGTCGATCATACTACGATTTATCGCTGGGTTCAGCACTATGCGCCTAAACTGAAGAATCAGAGAATTAAAACAGGAAGGCCATCTTCCTCAGCGGGTTGAGCATCAGCAAATTAAATATCGCAATA
>JAQSXL010000161.1 GCA_029256685.1 Gammaproteobacteria bacterium
ATTTATCGCCATTGTCATTACTCCAAATTGAATAAACAACTTGGTAGTTTGGCAGCTTAAGTTAGATAGGCCTAGGTGTGGTTGGCCGTACGGATACCGTAATAAAACCTGCAATTAAGAAAATCGGGTAATAGATTTTTAACCAGTTGGTTTGGGTCTTCTCTGTTTTAAAAGATGAGTTTGTGTCAGTGTCGATTATTGGCTGTAATTGGTAACCACCAGCCTTTGCAAGCTGCGCATTCAGGACTTCTAATGGTAGCGGTTTTTCCAGGTGCAGCGTAACGCTTGGCGGTTCTAATGTAATCGCCATGACATGCGCGATGGACTGGAGTGCAGCCTTAATTTTATCGATGCAGTCAGTACAGTGCACCCCTTGAATGCGATAGGTTAATTCCATCAATATCCTTGCCCTTCAAACATAAGTCACCTATTATTACTGCCGTACCTTAGTACGGAGTCAAGCAAAAAATGTTACCAGAAAAATTCACTATTTCACGGTTTGCTAAACAAGGCGGTGTCAGTGTAGAAACGGTACGGTTTTATCATCGCCGTGGATTATTGTCTCTTCCAAAGCCAGATAAAACCCGCTTCCGAGAATATGGCCCTTGCCATTTACAGCAATTGCGTTTTATCCGACAGGCACAGTTAGCAGGATTTACCCTGGATGAAATTAAAACGTTGCTGAACCTAGACTCTATCCATGACCGCTTGTATATCCAGGCCTTAGCTAAAAAGCAGTTGGATAAATTGAATCAGCAGATAGAGGAGTTACAGCAAATCGCCAGTAACTTACATCATCTGGTCAATGATTGTGAGCACAGTGAACCAGGTGCGTATTGTCCGATTGTTAAAGCATTCTCAAATAGCTAGGGTGAGGATCGTTATCTTCAATTAGGACAAATACTGGATGCCATAGTTTAGTGCCTAAGGCAGCAAGTTTTAACATGAGTCATTTTCTGCTATAAGAACTTTTATTGCTATTGCAGGTGTTATATCCTTTCTCTTACATAATTTTCCGCTAGCTGACTTGGGTCCTGTCATTGCTTGTAAGGCTCAGCTATCCTGTACTAGTTAGCACTTATAGTTACCGTATTTAAGCTAATACCAAGATCCCATCAATTTCAAGCTGTGCATTTTTAGGTAAAGCGCTTACTTCTATGGTGGTTCTGGCAGGATAGGGTTCATTAAAAAATTCTGGCATAATTTGATTAACATACGGAAAATTACTTAAATCGGTGAGATAAATGTTAAGTTTAACCACATCATTGAGATTACCACCTGCTGCTAGGCATACCGCCTGCATATTTTCAAATACTTGTCTGACCTGGATACTAAAATCATCTGCAACCATCTCACCCGTGGCCGGTACTAAAGGTATTTGACCTGCAAGATATAGGGTATTCCCTACCTGAATAGCGGGAGAATAGCTACCACTCGGTTTAGGCGCATTGGCAACGTTTGTAATGGCTTTTTTCATCGTACTTCCTTAGTCCGAATTGCTTTTACGTCTTAATTTGGTGACTTCTTTAAGCGAGCGCACCCGCTTGACCACATTGGCTAAATGCATTCTATCACGTACCCCCAGCGTGAGCTGGATACGGTTATAATCCCCATCTCGATGTACAACAGCAACGTCTTCAATATTAGCACCAGCATCGGCAATCGTTTTAGTAAGTGCGGCTAAAACACCTCGTTGATCGGCAATTTCAATTTCAGTATCTACTTTAAATTCACCTTCGACCTTAGGTGCCCATTCAACATCAACACAATAGCCTTCTTGCCGGCGTAATTTATCAATCTTATTACATTGAATACGATGGATGGAAATGCCCTCACCAGAGGTAAAGCAGCCAATAATGGGTTCACCCGGTAATGGATGGCAACAAGCAGCGAAGTGCACCATCATGCCCTCGGTACCTTTAATGAGTAAAGGCTTGCGAGGTTGCGCTGTTGTGGGCTGTGAATTTACCATTTCTTTATTTTGCTCAATGGCAAGCAAGCGGTGGGCAACGACTAAAGGAACTTGATTGCCTAAACCTATGGCCTCAAATAATTCATCGGGTGTTTTGTAGCCAAATGTTGTCACTGTAGTATTAAGCGTTTTTAACGTTATTTCTGTTAAGCTTTTTTCTAGTGAGTTGAGTGTGTTGTCAAGTAGCCGCTTACCAAATTCAACGGCTTCTATCCGGCGTTGATTTTTTATAAAGTGTTTAATGCTGCTTCGAGCTTTCGCCGTTACCACAAAATTTAACCAGGCAGCATTAGGCCTAGCCCCAGGCGAACGAATAATTTCTACGGTTTGTCCACTGCCTAGCGGCATACTTAAGGGTACTAAGCGGCGCTCTACTTTTGCAGCGACGCAAGTGTTGCCAACATTAGAATGAATGGCGTAAGCAAAATCTACGGGTGTTGATCCACTCGGCAGTTTAAGAATATGCCCCTGAGGCGTAAAAACATAAACTTCATCTGGGAAAAGATCAATTTTAACATTTTCAATAAATTCTAGCGAAGTACCCGTACTCTGTTGCATTTCCACCAAACTTTTAAACCATTCTCTAGCCCGTAACTGTGCCTCGCTAGCAACTTGTTCATTAGTTTTATATAGCCAATGAGCGGCAATTCCATTTTCTGCAATATAATCCATAGGCTCCGTACGAACCTGAATTTCTATGGGTACTCCATGGGGGCCAAAAAGAGTGGTATGTAACGATTGATAACCATTCGACTTAGGAATTGCGATATAATCTTTAAAACGTTCAGGTAAGGGTTTGTAAAGACTATGAACCGCCCCTAAAGTGCGATAACAAGCATCGGCTGTTTTTACAATAATTCTAAAGCCATACACATCCATGATTTCACTTAATGGTAAATGCTTAGCCCGCATTTTATGATAAATACTGTATAAATGTTTTTGGCGGCCCGATATTGCAAGGGGGCGCAGCTTATATTTTTTTAGACATTTTTTTAATTCGGTTTCAATTTGGGCAACAATTTCATGACGATTACCCAAGGCTTTTTGCACGGTCTTTTTTAGAGTACGGTAGCGATACGGATATAAGGCGGCAAAACCTAAATCTTCTAATTCAATACGTAAGCCATGCATACCTAAGCGGTTAGCAATAGGGGCATATATTTCTAAGGTTTCCTTGGCAATTCGCCGCCGTTTTTCGGGCTTCAAAGAATCTAAGGTACGCATATTATGTAAGCGATCGGCGAATTTAATGAGAATAACTCGCACGTCCTTGACCATAGCTAAGACCATTTTGCGGAAGTTTTCCGCCTGTGCCTCGGCCTTGGATTCAAATTGAATAAGCGTTAATTTGGTAACGCCATCCACAAGCTCAGCGACTTGGTGATCGAACTCGGTGACCAGCGTGGTTTTTTCAATGGCGGTGTCTTCGATGACATCGTGTAAAATAGCCGCAATAATGGTAGGTGCGTCCATGCGCATTTTAGCAAGAATGGTGGCAACGGCAATGGGGTGGGTAATATAAGGTTCGCCCGATTGCCTAATTTGCCCTTCATGAGCCTGTTTACCTAACAAATAGGCACGATGAACACTCTTAATTTGTTTCTTATCAAGATATTTTTCAAGTTCCCGACGCAGCTCGGTAAAGCAGCTTAAACTAAAATCTGTTGCTGGTTTAGTTTTATTAAGCTTCGGATGTAGATTGCGTAATAGAGCTCGTATGTGTGGCCTGCTGTTCAATTTTGTCACGATATCCTGCTGCAATTTCCCGTAGCGCTACGACGGTAGGTTTGTCGTTATCCCAATCAACTAATGGTTCTTCACTTGATATACTCAATTTACGAGCGCGTTTGGCGGCTAGTAAAACAAGTTCAAAGCGATTTTCAACAAAAGGTAAGCAATCTTCAACAGTTAAACGGGCCATAATCTCTCCAAAGTATATACACTAAAATATTACTCTAGCTTAGTGTTATGAGTAAGGTCTTTTAGCTACCTCATAAAACAAATTCGCTAAAATATATTGTACCTAAAATTAACCATCTGTCACCTTATCCTTCAAGTAAACGTTCTAACAATTGTGCATGTAAGTTAGCTTGTCTATCCGTTTTTAGGCGTTGACAGTGGATAATAGTTTGTAAATCAGACAAGGCTTTATTGAAATCATCGTTCACGACTAAGAAATCGAAATCTGCGTAATGAGAAATTTCTTCTGCGGCCTTTGCCATGCGCTTATTAATAATCTTTTCTGGATCTTGGGCTCGTTCTTGTAAACGGCTTTTCAAGGTGTCGCGACTGGGGGGCAGAATAAAAATGCCAATTGCTGCTGGAAATAACTTGCGTATTTGAGCCGCACCTTGCCAATCGATTTCGAGAATTACATCGGTGCCAGTTGCCAGTAATTGCAAAACACTCTCTTTAGAGGTGCCATAATAGTAATCATAAACTCTGGCGTACTCTAAAAATGCGTCGACATGGATCATATCAACGAAAGTTTGTTCACTAATAAAATAATAATGTTTGCCGTGTTCTTCACCAGAGCGTTGTAAGCGAGTGGTGTGGGAA
>JAQSXL010000162.1 GCA_029256685.1 Gammaproteobacteria bacterium
ATATTATCATCGCTAAAGAGTAAAGTACTTCCTAACGATAATTTACCTATTGCCACTTCTACTTCATAGCGTTTTGATAAGGGATGATTTTTATCTAAAAGATTTAAATAAGTAAGGTTTTTCAATCTATTTTCTAAATTACTAATGTCAACAGTTATAGATGTTACCTCATCCTTTGAGCCTACAAGCTGATTTTTTATATCAATGTTCGTAGAAAGAAAATTAACTAGCGCTAAACCCATTTCCTTCGTAATAGATGTGTTTTTACGCTCGCTTTTATTTCCTGATAAAGTAATCTTATTGAATTTTTTATTAAGTGTTTCAAGCTGCTTAGATTGTTCTGAGTAAGGACCTGAGGTATTCCAGCCTACTTGACCACCTATGATGGATATCTCGGTATAAAGCTCAGAGATATTATCTTCTAATTGACTAAATAATCGCTTTGATAAATTTAAGTAATGTTGTTGTTTTTCTATATCTACAGTTTTTGTCATATAGAAAAGACTAAGATGCATAGCAATATCTGACATATTATTAATCAATAATTTTTTGTTAACCTTACTTTTCATGTTGATAGAATCGTAAAGATTAACAAGAAACTCTAAATAATGAAGAAGCATTTCATCCGCTATAGAAACAGTGCCTTTTTTAAGATTGCGTAGTATGTTACTAGTTTTAAGTAAGAGATAATTTTCTTTTTTTCGAGAATGCTCGATTCTTTGAAACGCTTCACGCTCATGTATAAAATTTTTTTTTTCAGGGATAAAGTGAGGTACTTCTATTTTCTGGTAAGTGCCGCTTGGCCAATTGGCGTCTCTAGATGAAATTAATACGTGCACGTTACCTTCAGCAGGACGAAACTTTTTTAAGATCTCCTCACTAACAGCGTTATCAAAAACTAACAAGCAATTATTTTGTTTCTTTAGGAAGCTTTTTGCCTTTTTAATAATTTTGTTTTCCGATAAATTTTTTGTTGATGTCTCATTTTCCTCCAGCATATCTTTATATTGTTCAACCAGTCTTTCTTTAGAGCCGGCATCGAACCAATACTTAGCGGCATATTGCTGGCTGTTACGATGAGGTGCTCTATTATAATAATTTTTTAAAATTTGCGTTTTGCCTGCAAAAGTTTCGCCATAAAGTACAATATAAGTGGGTAAGTATCGTGCATTTTGAAATCTGGATTGAATAACAAATTCGCTCGATTTATATTCAACTTTTTTATCTTCTTGAGATATATATGGCAAACATATTTCTTGAAATGTAATAAACGGTTCAGACGTACTCATACTCATTTGAGTTTGTTTTTTTAATAATTTTGGTATGAGCAGCTTAAATACTAGCTTAACTTTTAGAGAATCCGACCTCATTGGAATAATTAGCCCATCAATATTAAGTTACTTTTTAAAATAAATTGGATTACTGTACCTTGTTAATTCAAATAGGACAAGAAAATTATTTTTAACTAAGATGATATATGATGAAATATTAAGCTAAAATTAATCAGGGCCATATAGCTATCCGTTTGCTTGCGGCTTAGTTTTATAGATATCCAAAAATTAGTTAAAAATTTAGAGATTCTCTAAGTAAAATTGCTATATACTACAACTCAAAAATAATTAATTAATATATGTAATATGGCAAAGTTATATTTTTACTATTCCGCAATGAACGCCGGTAAATCGACCTATTTATTGCAGTCTAGTTACAACTATCAAGAACGTAACATGAATACCTTGCTATTTACCGCGGCGATTGATAATCGTTATGGTGATGGGCGGATTCAATCCCGCATTGGTTTAATGGCCGATGCTAAGGTTTTCGCCAATACCGATAACCTGTTACATATTGCAGAGCAAGCCTTACAAAAACATTCTATTCACTGTGTGATGGTGGATGAATCACAGTTTTTAACTAAACAACAGGTTTATCAGTTAGCTGAAATTGCCGACCAACTGAGTATACCGGTGTTAGCTTTTGGTATTCGTACCGACTTTAAGGGCGAATTATTTGAAGGCAGCCAATATTTATTAGCCTGGGCCGACAACTTAAATGAAATCAAAACCGTTTGCCATTGCGGACGTAAGGCAACTATGGTACTTAGAGTCGATATGAAAGGTAATGCAGTAAAAGAGGGGTCTCAGGTTGAAATTGGTGGCAATGACCGTTATGTCTCGGTTTGCCGTAAACATTTTCGCTTAAATAAGGTTGATTAAACATGGATAATCAGGAACTGGATCCGCTATTACCGCCTAGTAAAAGTCAATTGAAGCGGGAAATGGAGGCTAGGCAAAAATTAGGTGAGCGCTTATTGGACCTGAGTGTACAGCAATTAAACCAATTAGCATTATCTAGTCAATTAATCGAAGCCGTAGCTTTGGCAAAACGGATTAAAGCCCATGGCGGCAGATATAGACAACTGCAATATATTGGTAAGCTGATGCGTTCCATTGATCCTACGCCCATTGAGGATTTTTTTAAATTGTTAGATGGGAAAGATTATGCGCAAACTGTGGTTTTGCATGAGCTAGAAGATTGGCGGGAGCGTTTAATAACCGCCATAGACAATGGGGTATTAACCGACTATTTAAATCGCTATCCACAAGCCGATAGCCAGCAATTGCGTCAGTTAGTGCAAGCTGCTAAAAAAGAACGTGAAACCACTAAACCGCTGGGTGCGGGCCGTAAATTATTTCAATATTTACGTCAACAATTATCTTGAAGTTATCAAATGACAGAATATCAATATTTCGCTAGTTGCCCCAAAAATATCGAAGCGCTGCTTGAGCAGGAACTTATTAGCTTAGGTGCGCATGCAACCAAGCAAACTGTGGCAGGTGTTTATTTTGCGGGTTCTTTGGCCTTAGCCTACAAAGTTTGCCTATGGTCGCGTTTATGCAACCGAGTCTTACTAATTTTGCAACGCGTTACCGTGAATTCCACTCAAGAATTATATGATGCAGTTTACGCCATAGATTGGTTAGCTCATATGTTGCCAAATAGTACTATGGCCGTGGATTTTGCCGGCCAATCGACTTTTATTAATCATAGTCATTTTGGGGCGCTTAAAATTAAAGATGGCTTAGTCGATAAGATTAGAGCCCAAACGGGACAAAGGCCTAGTATTAACCTTGACCAACCCGACATTCGAGTTAATGCTTATTTGGATAAAGGCATCTTAACGCTTAGCATAGATTTATCGGGAGCGAGTTTGCATCAGCGGGGTTATCGTTTAGCCGGTGGTAAAGCCCCCTTAAAAGAAAATTTAGCTGCTGCGATATTATTACGTGCTAATTGGCCAACTCTAGCAGAGCAGGGTGGCAGTTTAATTGATCCTATGTGTGGCTCTGGAACCTTATTAATTGAAGCTGTTATGCAAGCTGCGGATATTGCGCCAGGTCTGCAACGCACTTACTTTGGTTTTACTACTTGGCAACAGCATCAACCTCAGGTATGGCAAGAGCTACTGGCTGAGGCAGAAGCTAGGCGAGAACAAGGCTTAAAACAGTTAAAATCAAAGTTTTATGGTTATGATGCAGACGCCAGAGTAATCAATCTTGCTAAACAAAACATTGCAAGAGCTGATTTACAAAATTATATCCAGCTGAGCGTGCAACAGCTTGAAAGTTTAACAGCCCCCCTACAGGCGCAAAAAGGGCTTATCATTACCAATCCACCTTATGGCGAAAGACTAAACGAAGAGCATGAGTTGCGTCACTTATACAAGCTCTTAGGCAGTAAGTTAAAACAGGAATTTGTGGACTGGCAAGCGGCCGTTTTTACTGGAAACCCTGAGCTGGGTAAAGTTATGGGCTTGCGCGCCCAAAAACAATATGCACTGTTTAATGGTGCCCTACCTTGTAAACTTTTATGGTTCGATATACAACCCCAATGGTTTGTGGATGAGACGGCTGGATTAAAAGTAAAAATTTTACCTTCTGAACAATGGACCGAAGGCGCAAAGATGTTTGCCAACCGGTTACGTAAAAATCTTAAGCAGTTAGGAAAATGGGCCAGACAACAACAGCTCACATGCTACCGGCTATATGATGCGGATATGCCGGAATATGCCTTGGCCATTGATTGCTATAACGATTTGCTACATGTACAGGAATATGCGCCACCCGCCAGTATTGATCCGCAAAAAGCAAAATTGCGCTTACGCGAGGCCTTATCGGTGTTACCCGAGGTTTTAGCCATACCCGCTGAACGAATAGTGGTCAAACAGCGCCAGCAGCAAAAAGGGGCGGCCCAGTATGAAAAATTAGCCGAGGAAAAACATTATTTTGAAGTCAGCGAGGGTAAAGCCAGACTATTAGTTAATTTAACGGATTATCTTGATACCGGTTTGTTTTTAGACCATAGGCCTGTACGGCTTTATCTTGAACAATTGGCTAAAGGTAAACGTTTTCTTAATCTATTTTGTTACACGGCCACAGCCACCGTACATGCGGCTTTAGGCGGAGCCATAGGCAGTGTCAGTGTGGATATGTCTAATACCTATTTGG
>JAQSXL010000163.1 GCA_029256685.1 Gammaproteobacteria bacterium
CCTATCGGCCTTAATCTTACTGATATAGGCATTGATACTATTATAAGCCTGACGCGTTAAATCCAAGGTGTTGCGATAGGTATCCTCAAGGTCGGCCAAGGATTTTTGATAGCCATATTGTGCCTGGCGGGTTTGGGCCGCAACACTTCCACCTGCAAATAAAGGCACGTTAAGTTGCAGACCCACCGAGGAGCCGGCATTATCTATGCGTAAACCATTGATGGCATCGTTTTTGCTTTGGCTGCTTTCATTATAACCTGCGGTAGCATTGAGGGTAGGCAGGTGCCCTGCAAAATTAGCTCTAATATTTTGTTTGGCGGTATCTACGGCAAAACGAGCAGCAGACAAATTGAAATTTTGTTTTCTAGCGGTTTCTACCCAGGCCTCGGTATTAGCCGGTTGCGGAGTAACGAGAGGTAGCTGATTTTTTAAACCGGCTAGATCTTCATGGAAAGTCCCTGTAATTTCACGCAGTTCTTCCCGGCGATTAACCAGATCATTTTGCGCCGCAATTTCTTGGGCCACAATTGAGTCATAGCTGGCTTGTGCGTCATAAACGGAGGTAATGGCATCTAGGCCTACTTTATAGCGCTGTTTAGCCTGATCAAGTTGTTTAGCCGTAGCCAGTTTTTCGGCCTGAGTAAAGCGTAGATAATCCTCGGCTTCCAGTACCTTAAAATAGGCTTTAGATACTCGGACCATCAAATCTTGAGAGGCGGCGTCGTACTTGGCTTGGGCCTGTTTAGCCGTGGCGCTGGCGCCTTGAAGTTTAGCCCAGTTACCAAAGTTAAAAATGGGTTGGGTTAAACTGATAGAATAATCTTGGTGTTGATAACTGTTAGTAACACTGGAATTGCCTTGAGTTACGTAACTGCTTCTCATTCCTTTTAAATTAGCCTGACCATTTATAGAGGGCAATAGACTAGCCCTATTGATGGCTACATTTTCTTTAACAGACAAATAATTTGCATAAGCACTTTGGAGTTTTGGATCGCTTTGTAGCGCTTGATTATAAATTTCCATTAAATCAGCGGCTGAGGCTAGGGTTGAAATTCCTAGTAAACCTAATAGACAATGCGCGAGTTTCTTCATGGTTTTCTAATTCCTTAAAAAATAAAGGGTTCAAGTTGTAACGCATTATGCAGCGCGGGTACAACGGTTTCAAATAATTGGGTGGTTTGCCATACTTGGTTTTCAATCCGGGTTATTAAGACCGCTTCCATAACAGGAGCCTGGCCAATAATAGCAAATAAGCGCCCGCCTATGGTTAAATGCGTTTTAAATACTTCGGGTAAAATAGGCAAGCTACCGGTGATGGCGATAATATCATAAGGCTGATGAGCTTCCCAACCTTGTGCGGCGTCTTCCGTTTGCAATTGAACATTGCTGATACCAAGCTGACGGAGTTTAATCCTCGCCCCTTCGGTGAACTCGGGCCTAATGTCAAGGCTGTATACCTGCTTTGCCAGTTTAGCCAATAAAGCCGTGGTATAGCCACTACCCGTGCCTATTTCAAGTACGGTTTCATTGGGTTTTATGGCCAGGGCTTGTAGCATATAAGCTTCTTCTTTGGGAGTTAACATAACTTCCCCAAATCCCAGTGGCAGATTAAGATCAGCAAAGGCTAGTTTACGATAAGCACTTGGAACAAATTCTTCTCTAGGGGTGGTTTTTAATAAATCGAGGAGATGCTCATCCAAAACGCCCCAGGCTCGAATTTGTTGCTTTAACATATTAATGCGAGCTTGTTCTAAATTCATGGTAAAATATAGGGTTGAAAGAATCAAAAATATACGTAGCGTTATAAAATTAGTTTTAGCTAAATCATAAGCGTCCCGTTTCATAAAAATGAGACTTCTTGCTATAGTGAGACAAGAAATCTAGTGTGATAAGATACGTGTTTTATCCCATGCAGGCAAGTATTATGCAGCATAAATCGCTAAACAAATATTATAAACAAAGGGACGTTCGTATTCTCGCTAAAAAAATTGTATATCACGGTTATTTCCAAATGCTGAAATACCAGTTACAACACCGTTTATTTAATGGAAAATGGAGTGAGGTGATGGACCGGGAGGTATTTGAGCGTGGAAAAGTCGCTGGTATTTTACTTTATGATCCTGTATTAAATAGCGTGGTATTAACCGAGCAATTTCGGATAGGGGCTTTAAATGACCCGTTATCACCCTGGTTACTCGAAATTGCCGCCGGAGTAATGGATGAAAAAGATTTAGACTTAGAAACTTTAGCCAAGCGCGAGACCAAAGAAGAAACTGGATTAGAGCCGTTAGCTATGTTGCCAATTTGCCAGTATTGGACAAGCCCGGGAGGTTGTACCGAGCAAGTCGGTTTATTTTGCGCTAAGGTCGATGCAAGCCAAGCGGGCGGAATATTTGGTTTGGCCGCTGAGCATGAGGATATTCGAGTGACCGTGATGAATACTGAGCAGGCTTTTGCCAGGGTAGCATCCGGCCGTATTTGTAATGCGGCATCTATTATTGCCTTACAATGGTTACAGTTAAATCAAACTAAAGTTAATGAACAATGGCTAGTACAGTGTCAGGCTGATAGTGGCTAATAAATGACTAGGGTCAAAGTATAAATTTTAAATAATGCGAGTATTACAATGAGTACAGGTTATACAGCAGAAGCAATTGAGGTATTAAGTGGTTTAGATCCCGTCCGTAAGCGGCCTGGGATGTATACCGATACCTCCCGCCCTAACCATTTAGCGCAAGAGGTGGTTGATAACAGTGTTGATGAGGCTATCGCGGGGCATGCTGATACCATAGACGTTATTTTACATAGTGATGGCTCGTTAGAGGTTACGGATAATGGGCGAGGTATGCCGGTTGATATTCATCCAGAAGAAAAAATATCTGGCGTAGAGCTTATCTTAACTCGGTTGCATGCGGGTGGAAAATTTTCTAATAAGAATTATAAATTTTCGGGTGGTTTGCACGGTGTCGGAGTTTCGGTGGTCAATGCCCTTTCTAGCCGCTTGCAAGTTCAGGTGAGGCGTGGGGGTAACGTTTATCAAATGGATTTCGCCAATGGCGACAAGGTTATGGATTTAACCTTAGTCGGAAGTGTGGCTAAGCGTATGACGGGTACCTCTATTCGCTTTTGGCCCGACCTTAGTTATTTTGATTCAGCTAAATTTTCCGTGACGCGCTTAAAGCATGTTTTGCGTGCTAAGGCTGTATTATGCCCGGGATTACGGGTAAGCTTTACCGATACTCATACCAATGAGACCCTGGAATGGTGTTATGAAGAGGGATTACGCGATTATTTACAATCAACCCTCATTGATGTCGTGCGAATACCCGAAGCGCCTTTTATTGGTAATTTTGTAGCCGATACCGAAACGGTAGATTGGGCTGTCATTTGGTTGCCAGAGGGCGGGGAATTTATTACCGAAAGCTATGTCAATTTAATTCCCACCGCGCAGGGTGGTACGCATGCCAATGGGTTACGCAGTGGTTTGCTAGAGGCCATGCGGGAGTTTTGTGAAATCCGTAATTTGTTGCCTCGCGGGGTTAAATTAACACCCGAAGACATTTGGGAAAATTGTGCTTATGTACTCTCGGTGAAAATACAAGACCCGCAATTCTCGGGCCAAACTAAAGAGCGTTTGACTTCGCGTCAATGTGCCGCTTTTGTCCAAGGGGTAGTAAAAGATGCCTTTAGCCTGTGGTTAAATCAGAATGTACAAGTAGGCGAAGCTTTAGCCGAATTAGTGATTAATCAAGCCCAAAAACGCTTGCGAGCTGGACAAAAAGTTGCCCGTAAAAAAGTAACCTCTGGGCCTGCTTTGCCGGGTAAGTTAGCCGATTGCTCTTCACAAGATCCGGCTCGCGGTGAATTATTTTTGGTAGAGGGCGATTCGGCTGGTGGTTCAACCAAGCAAGGCCGCGATCGCCAATTCCAAGCGGTATTGCCACTGCGCGGTAAGATTTTAAATACCTGGGAAGTCGATTCCACCCAAGTGCTTGCTTCGCAAGAAGTTCATGATATTGCCGTAGCTATTGGTTTAGAGCCAAGTAGTACTGATTTAAGTGGTCTACGTTATCATAAGGTTTGTATCTTAGCCGATGCCGATTCCGATGGGGCTCACATCGCAACTTTATTATGTGCTTTATTTGTTAAGCATTTTAGAGCCCTAGTGGCCGCCGGCCACGTCTATGTGGCTATGCCGCCCCTGTATCGCATTGATATTAGTAAAGACGTGTACTACGCGCTGGATGAGGCGGAAAAACAAGGCATTTTAGATCGCATCGCGGCGGAAGGAAAAAGAGGTAAGGTCAATGTGGTGCGTTTTAAAGGGTTAGGTGAAATGAATCCCCTGCAGTTACGGGAAACTACCTTGGCTCCCGATACTCGCCGCTTGGTACAGCTTACCTTAGCCGAAGACGATCAGACCGATGGCTTGCTCGATATGCTCTTAGCGAAAAAACGCGCGAGTGATCGCAAAGAATGGCTAGAATACAAGGGTAATT
>JAQSXL010000164.1 GCA_029256685.1 Gammaproteobacteria bacterium
GCTTTATATAAACATTCTTGGGTCACCCGAATTAGTCGCTCAGCCAAGATGGAAGGTTTACCTATTACAAACATTTTGCTGGTATCACCATGATAGCCATCTTTAAGAACGGTAATATCAATATTAATAATATCGCCATCTTTTAATTTTTTAGCGCTGGGAATACCATGGCAAACCACGTGATTAACAGAGGTGCAAATTGATTTGGGAAAGCCATGGTAATTTAAAGGAGCTGGAATAGCTTGTTGTATGTTAACCATATAATCATGGCAAATAGTGTTTAACTCATCCGTGGTAATACCTGGCTTAACATGAGGCTCTATCATTTGCAAAACTTCAGCCGCTAAGCGGCCTGCTACCCGCATTTTTTGAATTTCATCAGCCGTTTTAATGGTAACAGTCATATATATCCTAAATAATTGAGTGAATTTGTAGAGTAGATTTTAATCGTACCAAAAATTTAATCAATGAGATTAACGTAGATTATTTAGCGACTAGTTTAAAGAAATATCTCAGCTAAACATTGCCGTTAGTGGTAGTATGTGGTATAAAACACGGCGCTATTTTGTAATAGCGTATTTATTTCGCACATATACCGGCACATTGGTCCGGGTGTTACGGTAACGTAATTGGACCATGGGGTATGTGGAGGTTTAACCCATAATTGGAGTGATTTATGTCAAAAGTAACAATGAAAGCAATGGTTGAAGCGGGGGTTCATTTTGGTCACCAAACCCGTTATTGGAATCCAAAAATGCAAGCCTATATCTATGGGGTACGCAATAAAGTTCACATTATCAACCTAGAAAAAACGCTTCCCTTATATCAAGATGCGATGAATTATCTGGGTGGCATTGCTCAGAAAAAAGGTAAAATCTTATTTGTAGGCACAAAACGGGCCGCACAACAAATCATCAAAGATCAAGCAGAGCGCTGCGGCATGCCTTTTGTTAATCACCGCTGGTTAGGTGGTATGTTAACTAACTACAAGACCGTGCGCCTATCCATCAAGCGTTTGAAAGAGCTTGAAAAAATGCGTGAAGATGGCACTTTTGAAAAAATGATCAAAAAAGAAGCCTTATTACTTATCCGGGAATTAGAAAAATTAGAACGCAGCCTGGGCGGTATTAAAAACATGGGCGGCATACCGGATGCATTATTTATTATTGATATCGGTCATGAAAAAAATGCGATTTTAGAAGCGCAAAAATTAGGTATTCCCGTAATTGCGGTAGTTGATACCAATCATAATCCAGAAGGTCTTGACTATATTATCCCTGGTAATGATGATTCCCGCAGTGCTATTGACCTGTACTTATCAGGTCTTGCCGACGCTATTTTAGCCGCTAAAGGAACAGATACTTCCATCGTTAGTGAAGATGACTTTGTTGAAGTTGCCGAGTCTAAAGTTGCCGCAGGTAACGAATAAACATTTTATATTCCAGGCACACAGTGGATGAGCTTCGCTTCGTTAGGGCTCATCCCAATCTTAATGTGCCTGACACTAAAACTAATAATGCGAGAAAATAATAGTTTAAGGGGATAGTTACATGTCTATATCAGCGAGTTTAGTAAAAGACCTGCGTGAACGTACGGGTGCAGGCATGATGGAATGTAAAAAAGCGCTAGAAGAAACCGGTGGCGATATTGAGGCTGCAGTAGATGCTCTTCGTGCTAAGGGGCAAGCGAAGGCTGATAAACGTTCCAGTAAAGTTGCGGCTGAAGGAATGGTAGCCATACAACGTTCGGCTGATGGTAAGCTGGCCGTGATGTTAGAGGTTAACTGTGAAACTGACTTCGTAGCACGGGATGAAAATTTTAAACATTTTGCCGATACAGCGGCTAAATTAGCATTAGCTGGCAAAACCGATGATTTGCAACAATTGTTGTCAACGGCAGCCGATGGCGCTAAAACATTAGAAGACGTGCGCCAAGCGCTTGTTGCTAAAATTGGTGAAAATGTGCAAATCCGTCGCATCGCCTTAATAAGTGCTGATGCAGTGGTTGGGGCTTATGTTCATGGACAACGGATAGGGGTATTAGTATCACTTAATGGCAGTGCCGATGCAGAATTAGCCAGAGATATTGCCATGCATATTGCTGCTAGTAAGCCTTTAGTTATTAGTCCTGAAGAAGTACCCGCTGAGCTTGTTGCACGTGAAAAAGAAATCTACTCCGTACAAGCAGCAGAAAGTGGTAAACCCGCAGATATCGTTGAAAAAATGGTAATCGGCCGGATGAAAAAGTTCTTAGACGAAGTAAGCTTACTGGGTCAAACTTATGTTAAAAACCCTGATATCACCGTTGGCAATCTGTTACAACAGACTAAAGCTAAGGCTGTGAACTTTGTTCGCTATGAAGTAGGCGAAGGAATTGAAAAAATTCAGACTGATTTTGCTGCAGAAGTAATGGCGCAAGTAAAAGGTAATTAAGCATGATATACTCACAAAATCTAACTGAGAAAAGTGTGAGTACTGGTCAGCAGCAGTCCGTTTATCAGCGGGTTCTTATCAAGCTAAGTGGGGAAGCCTTACAGGGGGATGCAAAATTCGGCATTGATCCTGCGGTGCTTGCCCGTTTGGCTAGTGAAATCCGTGAGCTAAGAGAGCTTAACATTCAGGTGGCTATCGTTATTGGTGGTGGTAATTTATTTCGTGGAGCTACCTTATCTGCCGCGGGTATTGATAGAATAACTGCCGATCAGATGGGTATGCTAGCTACGGTGATGAATGCTTTAGCTTTAAGAGATGCTTTAGAAAATGCAAGTTTATCCTGCCGTATTATGTCCGCAGTTGGTATAGGCAGTATTGTAGCACTCTATGAACGGCGTAAAGCGATCCACCATTTAGAAAATGGTAGAGTAGTTATATTTGCCGCAGGTACTGGAAATCCTTTGGTAACGACCGATTCTGCAGCAAGTTTGCGAGCTATTGAAATAGAAGCCGAGGTGTTGTTAAAGGCAACCAATGTTGATGGTATCTATTCGGCCGATCCAGTCAAATTCCCCGATGCTCATAAATATGAGCATTTGACGTATAGTGAAGTGCTTGATAAAGAGCTTGGAGTCATGGACCTAGCTGCTTTTTGTCAATGCCGTGACCATAATATGAAACTAAGAGTATTTAATATTAATCGTCCGGGGGTATTATTGCGAATTGTGTCAGGTGCTTCTGAAGGTACAGAGGTAAGCAATGAGGAGATGAATCAATGATTGAAAATATTAAAAAAGAATCAGAACAGCGAATGCAAAAAAGTATAAAGTCTTTACAAGATGAACTAGCCAAACTACGTACGGGCCGCGCACACGCCAGTTTGCTCGATCACATTCATGTTGAAAGCTATGGTAGTGTTGTTTCTTTATCTCACGTGGCGAGTATAACGATAGCAGATAGCCGTACCTTATTAGTAACGCCCTGGGATAAAGCCATGGTTTCACCGGTAGAAAAAGCTATCAGAACTTCTGATTTAGGTTTAAACCCTGCAACGATGGGACAAGCTATTCGGGTGCCATTACCCGCTCTTACTGAAGAGCGTCGTAAAGATTTAACTAAAGTTGTAAAGGCCGAGGGTGAAAATGCCAAGGTTGCCGTTCGAAATATTCGTCGTGATGCTATGCAGCATTTAAAAGATTTACTTAAAGATAAAGCGATTGGCGAAGATGATGAGAGGCGAGCTGAAGAGGGGATCCAAAAGCTAACCGATAAGTATATTGCTGAAGTTGATAAAGTAATTATGACTAAAGAAACAGAATTAATGGCTATTTGATTTAAAGAGCTTTCGAATGCAAATGTATACTTGGGATTGGTTTGAGACAGCTTACCTCGATATTTTGTTCTAAACAAATTTTTCATTAGAGTAAATGAAAATGGTGAAAAACTCGCACAACCTCAGCGAAAACTCAAGTGTGAATAGCGTGCCGAAACATGTTGCCATTATTATGGATGGGAATGGTCGATGGGCTAAGCAGCATAATTTACCTCGAGCAGCTGGTCACAGGGCTGGCGTAAAATCGGTACGTAAAGTCATCAAGTTATGCGTTGAAATGCATATTCCCGTGCTCACCTTGTTTGCATTTGGCAGTGAAAATTGGCAAAGACCTAAACAAGAAGTTAATTATTTACTAGACCTTTTTATTCTGGTTTTACGAGATGAAATCCATAAATTAAATGAGCAGAATATTAAATTACAGGTGATAGGCGACCGTAGCCGCTTCGATCAAAAATTACAAAAGTATATTGCCCAAGCAGAACAACTGACTCAAGATAACACCGGCTTACATTTACTTATTGCTGCAAGTTACAGTGGACAATGGGATATTGTTCAAGCGACAAAGCATATAGCCAACGAAGTGGCGGCCGGCAAAATAGAGCCTAGTCAAATTACGCCAGAGTATTTTGCGCAACATTTGACTACCGGAGAT
>JAQSXL010000165.1 GCA_029256685.1 Gammaproteobacteria bacterium
GTGATGTAGTTCCAACTAAAGCTTTCAAAGAAAGTAGAAATAAGTATGGCAACCAAAGGCGTAATGATAGAAATATAAGCCGCACGAGCCGGGCCTACGGTATTGAGTAGGGTTAAGTAACAGCCAAAGGCAACTATGGTGCCGAAAATAATTAAATAGAACAAGGAAATAAGATAACTAGCGGAAAAGCTAAATTGCATAGGTTGTTGTAATAAGATAGCAATGAGGGTTGAGTATAAGGTGCCATAAATCATACTTATAGCAGCGCCTTGTAACAGGGGAATTTGCATGCGATGAAGTTTAACCGCGGTCATATTACCTAATGATGCTGTTAAAGCACCTAATACACAGCAAATAATACCGATACTAACGCCTCGCAAACCTACCGCTTGGTGATACATTTGCCATATTTGATTGCTAAAAACGATGACTAAACCTAAAAAACCTACGCTTGCCCCAGCAACAACGCGAATCATAATAGGCATCTTAAAAAACAGATATGAGTTCACAATATTAAAGAAAATAGTACACGCGCCAATTAACGCGACTAAACCGCTGATAAGATAGGAGGTAGCTATATAATACAAAACATAATTTAAACAAAATAAAAACAAGCCTTGTAAGGCCATCATACCATGCGCGGCTCGTGGATAACTTAAGTTACGCTTAGTCAGTATACAAAAACCAAGCAAAATAAACGAGGCTAAACCAAAACGATAAACCACCGACCAAACGGGTGATACCACTTCAATTTGATATTTAATAGCTAACCAAGTTGTACCCCATATCAGAGTATTTAAGATAAATAGCGGTATAAAAGACATTTGTTTCTATCCTTTTAATCGGTTAGTATGTGAAAGCTCGCTACTGAGATTTTAACTTTACATGCACATTAGACCATTAAAAGTAGGGCGGTTACAACTCAATAATAATCTTATTCAAGGACCTTTAGCAGGCTATAGCTGCGCGCCTTTTCGTTTAATCACCCACCGTTTGGGGCAACCCGCTTATTGCACTACCGAAATGATTTCAGCCAAAGATTTAGCGCACCGCTCGGTTAAACCTAAACGCTATCTCTGGAAAGATCCCGCAGAGGGTTTGGTAAGTTATCAACTATCTGGGGATAACCCCCAAGATATAGCCGCAGCCACTAAGATAGTAACAGATGCGGGTGCATCCCTCATAGATCTAAATTGTGGTTGTCCCGTTACTAAAATCCGAGCTAAAGGCGCGGGTTCTAAATTATTAACCGAACCCAATAAAATAGCTAGCTTAGTTATGGCCGCGAAAGCTAATACCCACGTACCGGTTTCGGTAAAAATCAGAATCGATTCTGTTTCCGGTGATAACAATAACTTAAGCGTAGCAAAAACTATTGAGGCGGCGGGGGCCGATCTATTAATAGTGCATGGCAGGCATTGGACCGAGAAATACGATATACCTTGTAATTTAGAGCAAATTGCCGACATAGTGGCTGCTTGTAAAATTCCGGTCATCGCCAATGGGGATGTTGAAAATATCGCGAGCTTAAAGCGTACTTTTGAGCTTACTCAGTGTGCGGGCATCATGATAGCAAGAGCTAGTGTAGGGCGCCCATGGTTATTTCAGCAATTGCAAGCAGAGAGTAAAAAGGAATTTTTTAAGCCGCCTAGCTTAGCCGAAATTGGGGCTTTATTTAGTGAACATTTACATAGCCTTGCCGAACTTGAAACCGAATACCTGGCCGCTATTCAAGCCCGTAAGCTGGCTAAATATTATATAAGACAACATTTTCCTAGCGAACCATTTCAACTAAAGATAAATAGCTGTGAAACCCTTTCGGTATTAGACGCGTTAATTAAAACATATTTTCGTTAATTGTATTTTTTTCAATCTGCATGGCATAATAATTTATTGTCTAATTAAGGAGCAATCTGCCGATGAGCAATTAAATTTCTTGTACCGAGCTTAATCTTTATTTTGATTAAAGAATGATTCGAGATACCTACGATTAATCCGATAAGCTGCTGCGTTAGCCCCATTCCAAGTTCCCTTTTTAATAGTAAATCCAATTACTGCAAAAGCACGGCTCATGCGCAAAAGAGGCATTGTTAGTTTGTAATTTGGAATAGGACGAATATGAGTATACCCATCAAGAAAACATTTCCTTTTATCCGCCTTTGTTGACCACTCATTAAGCTCTAATGGGCAGAAATCTTCTTCAGCAAAACCTGCGCGCGCAGAACTCCAGTCAATAATTCCTGTTAGCTCATCATTAACTACCATCACGTTGCCAGGGCGAAAATCACGATGAATAATACAAGGACCATCAACGCGAGTCAGGAGATTAATATGGGAATTATAATATTGGCGAGCTTTTTCAAGAATAATTTTAGGCAAATGCTGACTACATTCAGCAAAACCTTCTTCAAATTTACTTGTAAAAGGAACACGCGGGTCACTGCTCAAACTGTTTGGTCGAGTTAAGTCACCATAATTATTTACCCTATTAAGGTGAATGCGGGCAAGCAATACTCCAATTTTATAAGCAAGTTTATTGGTGAGGTTAGATTTCTTTAATATATTACCTGGTAGATATTCCATTAAAATAGCGCCATATAATGTTGCCGATGGTGGCTCTACTTGAATAACTTTTGGTACTGGTAATAAATTTGAAAAAAATTTTAGAAAGTATAGTTCACGGAAGTAATCCTCCTCGCGTGGATGAGCTTTTAAAATAAGTGTTGTACCGTTAGGATAAATAATCTTAAAAACAATTGCGACCATTGCATCTTCATGCTCAATAGGAAAGAAAGCTGCTTTATAAAGATTAAACTTTTGTTTATACAATAAAATTAAATTTTTCATAAGTACAAGTACATCAAAGTTTATTTTTTAACTTGCCAATGTAAGACTTAATAATTTGATTAACTAAATAAAAATTACCTAGCTAATTAGCCAAGATTCGCCGGGTAGTAAAGTACGAAATTGTTTCGAGCTTAACTTTAATTTTTCTTTGGCTAAGCTTAAATCACTCAAGGGTTGATCATAGGCCTCATCGGCTAGATGAGCAAAAGTATTATGATGCACCCCTAAACCATAACGGGCATTTAAGGTTTGATAGGCTATCAGAGCTTCCTCGGGATTAATATGAGCATTATCCATAAACCAACGAGGTTCATAAGCACCGATTGGCAATATAGCTAAGCTTAGCTCCTCAAAATGTTGTTGAATCAGTTGGAAATGCCTGCCCATGGCGGTATCACCCGAGTAATAGACTTTATGATGTGGTGTGCTAATGACAAAACCACCCCATAGGGTAGTGTTTGAATTCAATGGGCTACGGGCTGACCAATGCCTAGCGGGCACAAAAGTAATCTTGACTCCATTGGCCAAGGTAAGTTCTTGCCACCAATCTAAATCGGTTGAAGACAATTCCCTACCATTGGCCTGCAATACTGGATTTATCCCCAAACCCGCGATAAATTTTGGTTTAGAGTGTTGTTGCAACTTCTTTAAAGTTGGAATATCTAAATGATCGTAATGATCGTGGCTAATCAAGGCGATATCGATGGGGGGTAAGTCAGCTAGCGCTATTCCAGGATTATGCACCCGTTTTGGACCTAACCAAGAAATTGGACTACAGCGCTTTGACCAAATGGGATCGGTTAGAATATTTAATCCTGCTGTTTGTATTAACACCGTAGCATGATTAATAAAAGTAACTAAAAGTTCATCGGTATCGACTTTTTGAGGTGGCAAGGGAAAAGATGGTAAATCTATCCAATTTGGCCATGGACCAAGCTTACGTTGGAATTGCCATTTAAGAAAATTTCTAACGGTTTTAGTGGTTTTTTCTAAATTATAAAATTGTTTACCGTCGAAATGATCAGAAATTGGACCTTGGTAAGCCATAATAATATTTCTCTAAGATATTATCTTTCATTATATTGGGGTTCTAACCAGATAGCCCCGTTTTTTCCCTAAAATTTGATCTAAGATTGCAAGTCCAATCTTAGATCAAATTAAGAACTATAAAGGTAAACTGTAACTCATTCAAAACTTATCAGCTTGGCTGTGGTAAATTTTCATCACTTTCAAAAACTAGAGTCTGACCATCTGGTAGAATACCTCGGCCAATTAAAATAGCTTCTTTTTCTTGTTTAGGTAATTCGTACGAAGGATTTAGTTCGATAGCTTTATCAAATTTGGTCAAAGCAATATTTTTCTGTTTAGTACCGATACAAAAGGTTTTTCCTTCATAAGTATAAGCTTCTGACAACAGTTGTTTATAAATATCCGCTAAGTCAGTAGAATTTATTTTCTGATAAACTTGCTCAATCTCAGTTACCAAGGAGCTAAATAAACTTCTTGCTTCTATTAAGTTGTTTTGCTCTAGTAATTTTTTTCCTTCCTCTAATTGAG
>JAQSXL010000166.1 GCA_029256685.1 Gammaproteobacteria bacterium
TATGGCTGCGCTTGATGCCGAAAAATATCTGGACGGTATCATATAGAAAAGTGGTCTATACTTAGAGTGTGCTTAATTAAAAGGAGTTGTTATGAACCAGAAACCCCAACAAGAGCAAGAACTCGAACTAAACAAGCAAGAACTTGAACAAGTTTGGGCTGGCAGCCAAAACCCTGAATACGATATAAAGCAGCTAGAATCTACCGTTGAAATTGAACGACTTAGACAAGTTACCAGAGCGTAGGCACTAATACTAATCTTTAGAGAGTTGAATACATTGACAGATTATGAATTTCCCGATCCTCAAACGGCGTTAGTCGACCCCAATGGCTTATTAGCCGTAGGCGGCGACCTATCGCCTGAGCGTTTAATAGCCGCCTATAGCCAAGGGATATTCCCTTGGTTTAATGAGGGTGAGGACATCATGTGGTGGTCGCCCGATCCACGAGCCGTGCTGTTTTTAGATGATCTAAAAATTTCCCGCAGCCTGACTAAGGTCTTGCGCAAGGGTTTGTTTAAATTAACGTTTGATCAAGATTTTCCCGCTGTGATTCAGCAATGTGCCGAACTACGTAAAAACGGTGCAGGCACCTGGATCACCGCCGAGATGATAGAGGCTTATTGTGAGCTCCATCGACAGGGAATTGCTCATTCGGTGGAAGTTTGGCAACAAAATGAGTTGGTTGGTGGTCTTTATGGCCTAAGCATTGGCAAGGTTTTCTGTGGGGAGTCCATGTTTAGCAAGGTAAGCAATGCCTCTAAAGTTGGTTTGATTTATCTGGTTACTAAACTCAAGCAACGAGATTTTATCCTTATTGATTGTCAGATGCCTAATCCCCATCTACTAAACTTAGGCGCGACGACTATCCCTCGCCAAGAATTTTTAAACTTATTGAAATTTGGGTTAATCTGAAAACCAAGAGGAAAAGAATGAAGATATTAGCAATATGGGCTGCTGGTAATATGTTGCTCGCGGTCTTACTGGGTGCCTTAGGTGAACATGCTTTATCCATGAGTGGTAAAATGCTTGCTATATGGCAAACGGCGGTACAATATCATATGGCTCATGCTTTAGGCTTATTTATTATTGCTTATCTCTATGATAGAACTCAAGTTAAGCTTTTTAAAAGTATTGGCTGGCTAATGTTAACTGGCATGGTACTTTTTTCGGGCAGCTTGTATTTACTAGCAGGATTTCACATCTCAGGACTAGGCGCAATAACCCCCATAGGCGGATTGTGTTTGCTAGGCGCCTGGGCCCTAACTATATATGCCATGGCTAAGAATGGCTAAAGGTAAAAAATTCACGGCTATCTAGAGTCTGTTGACATAGAAGTCAATGAGCAGGTGTTAAGGTTTTACGCCCAGCATAGTAGAAATGTCAACAGACCCTACTAAAATTTATCTGCGAGGCATTCGTATGGTTATAATAAGAAATTCAGATGCAATATGTAAAATAGTGCAGACTGGTAATATAGATCAGATCAATCAAGCAATAAAATCCGGTAGCCTAGATATAACAGAAAAATTTAACCTTTATAATGTTACTGTGTGGCATTTGCTAGCCGAAGGTAAATCTGAGAAGCATTATAGTGCATTAGAAACTTTATTAAAAAAATATGCTTATTATTTATACCAAAATGCCCAGGTTTTAAATCAAAAAGATACAAACGGTTTAACCCCAATACTTTGCGCCGCAGATGTTGGCAATATACGAGCCATACGTTTGTTAGTCACCTTCGGCGCTGATCCAGCATTTGAGGCCAAGAATGATCCGAATACTTTTTTCCCGTTTAATAAGTGTAATGCGGTAAACTTGCTAAAACTGCATAAGCGGCATGATTTAGTTCCTGAAATGGAAACCATTATATGTCAGCAAGAACAGTTACGTGCCACACTAGATTGGCATAACTTACTATTAGAGCAGGAGCAAGCTGAAGAGAGGGAGGAACAGGCAAGTCTGCAAAAAATTCTAGTAAATAGGGTAAAGCCCCCCACATCAGATAAACCTCAAAAAGGAATTTATCAACAGCTTAAAACGCTATTTTCTTACTGTCATGCAAAAAAACCATCTCCAGCAGATTGTATCCAGGAAGAATATAGCTTGTCCAAAAAGTTACTCTAAAGATTATTGATGTTTCCACCCTGCTTCAATAGCTATCCTTGCCTATCTAGGATTAGCGGGTACAAGCATTGGTGAACAGGCTAATGGTAATATTAAATTATACATTCATTGACATTTTCTTTGTTTATAAGCTGCTTAACTGCATTAATGTCATTTTTCACGATTGCGTCAAGAATTTTTTGTTGATCAACTAACATTCCAGAGCCTCCCCATTTTTTAGAGTCAAAATTAATATCCAAACTTACAATCACCTTACCCTAAATCCCGCGCTATCAACTGATAGCGCGAAACTTTTTTACATCATCAAACACTGGCCTTTATTAACGTTTTGTATCGCCTCCTCCACTTCGGCCTCCGATGAGTAGCTCTTGTAATTATCTTCGGGCATGGGTGGTTGGCTAATAATGCTATAACCGTATTTATTTTTCTTCCTTTCATCGCTAGGAATATAGAATAAGCTAGGCTGATTCTCCGCTTTCACAACAAACCTTGACCGATTAAAAAAGCTTTTGGTATTCCATTTTTTGTTTACTGCCGGATTTTTTGTTTCCAAGGTTTCTTTACCAATATTTTTTATAATTGCCTTTAATAATTGCTCATCAGTTGGGATAACAACATCTTTTGCATGGCGAGATAAAGTGTCTTCAGTAATGAGATTAGCAATGGCGGTTGCGGCCTGCTCGGCCAATGTTTCAAAGCCTTTATGAGTTAATTGATTAATTTGCACAGCATACTGTCTAATCAATAAATCAGTTAAAGCCCTAATCGCTTTCGATGCGGCTTGAAGTACTGTAGCCACATCAATTTCAATATTGACTTGCGCATCTTCAGCGGATTTGGTTGTATGAGCATCCGTTTTATGGGGGAGCATCCGCCCCAAACCTTTTAAAACACCCATGGCTGAATTGCGTCTTGCAGCGTTTATATTGAGTGTAGAAAGTTTTTCCTTTAGCGTAAAAAGAGATTGCTGTATGAACAACTTCGCAAAATACTGTAAGGTTTTCTCATCAACCGGTGCAAAGTTAAGCGCTAGCTTAAAGTTTTGATAAATGCTGTGCTTGCTAGGATTATGTTTTTCTATAATACCTAAAGCATCGCTAATGTGACAATCTGCATCTATTTTATGCCCTTGCTCTGAAGCAAGCCTCGCTAGCAGATAATGGGTTTTCGCTTTATAAACTGAGGATGCACTTAAGGTTAATAGTTCATCCAGATCTTGCTTAGCTGCATCAGCACTCTTCATTTTTAGGTAAATTTTTGCGCGTTCATACAACAGTTGTACTTTCTGGCCCGACTTGTGTTGCTCAGGAAAATCAGTTTTTAATAAATGAGAAAGGCCACGGTTTATTTGCTCAAGTGCTCCTTCATAATGGCTTTGGCGACGCATAACAGCGGCTAAATCTCGATGGGCTAAACAGATTGTCTCAACTCTATCCATATAATCCTTATTATTCGTTAGATTTTGATAAATCAGTTGAGCTGCATGAGTGTTCCCTTGTTTTTGATAAATTTGTGCCAAGATGCGTTGGGTAAAACCAGCAAAATGGTTTAATTGACAGGTCACCGCCTCTTTTGTCCATGCGTCTGTAGTTGATAAGCCTAATTGGCGTATAACCTCATCAAGGTGGCTTTCAGCTAACCGATTGATGAGAAATAGCTGCCAGTTATATGATAATTGGCATAATTGACTCGCAGTTTTTAGCGCCTCTTGTTTTTGTTGCTTCGTGGACCAACTCTGCTTAACTATCGTTGCGCTGATATTATGTAGAATATCTTGACTGTATAACAAGCAAGGCATAAATCCCGCATCCCTTAGTAAACGCTCAAATACCGTTACTTGACGTTCATCCTGCAACTCAACTTGTTGTTGTTCACCGATTAATTTTTCAAAAGTTGCCTTTGCCTGCTCATAGTAAGCTTTGGCGTTAGCAAATAGCTCTATTTTAAAATAATAACGCGCTAAGCTATTCGACAAAGTTGTAAGCGCAGTCAGGGTTTGCTGGGGATATTGGCTATTTTGTTTCTCTATAACTAACTTGTTCCATACTTCTGTGTATTCTAATAATGCCACGGCTCGCTGGGCAAGTTGACTTGATTTTAATCTATCGGATAGTTGCTTATGGTAATCTACCCTATTCCATTGAAATTCGGTATTCATTAAGTCAAGTGCATCTTGGCAAGGCTTGTTAAACTCATCAAATGTAGCTTGGGCATGTGTTAACTCAGCAAGTAATGCAGATTGTAACGACTCACCTAGCTTAACCCAGGATTT
>JAQSXL010000016.1 GCA_029256685.1 Gammaproteobacteria bacterium
AAACAACAACATCTTGCTTAGAGAATACTTATCCAACTTATTTAAGCGCGGATCATTAGCCGTGATGGGCTCACCCGCTGCTGCTGAAATCAAAATGGGGATGGGATAACCATCGACAGTGGGAACCTGCAATAATCCTGCCACACTCCACGGCAAACCACCGCGCGCATCAAAGGCTCTGCGATATAGGTACTGGAGTGCATCTTGTACGCCAGGCAGGCCTGGATAGAGCTTCATATACACACCGAGATGCTTCAGTTGATACACGGGATGGTTACCCGGTAGCTCCGAAGGCTGTGGCTGCCTTTGCTTGATATTCCATACAGATTTAATGGCATCCGCTGCTAAAGGAATAGCCTGCTTCTTACCCACCAGCTTCAGCCACATCGTTGTTTTCTGTTCACATTGAAGTTGAGAGGCCATTTGGGTTAACCAAAACGGATATTCATTAGTCCAATAAAGCCGCTCACCATTAGTCGTAGGAATTGAGCCTAAGCTAATTAAAACGTGCTGCTTATTGTCGGACAGATGCTTTTTTAGTGCCTCATAATAATGGTAACGTCCACTGCTACTGGTTAAGCTTGTATAAGCGACTTTGTGTAAATCAATGGAAGTCTCTGGCCGCCGGCTTAAATGATAGGCCGTCCATGTTGCAATGGGCGCTTCATGGGTAATGGACCTAGCCTTAGCATACAGTAAATGGTAAGTATAGGGATCGTGCAAGGCTTTTTCCAAGGCCTCGTTTGTGCTAAGGGCATGCTGTAAACTAGGGTATAACGGTCGGATATAATAGTTCAAGTAATGCGTTAAGCGTGCCCGTGTCTCAGTTGGTAAGGGGCCTGTTACTGCCTGACAGCGATAATATTGAAGAGCTGTGTAAACTTGCGCGAGTGCTGCGGCCACAGCAGAGTTCACATTGGCTTGCACTAACTGTAATGCTATCTGTTCGTACGTGATAACGCCTGCTAAGCCTTGTTGATATTGAAGGGTATGTTCTAGCCAGCGTACCACGGGGGTGAGATAATATTCTTTAACAGCCTGGGCGGTTAAGTGCTCAGGCGGATTTCTTACTGCTTGCCCGGCATGGTAATTCCAGTACGTCGGTAAGATAGTAGAAGCATCAAACACTTGCTCGGAAAGTACAGCTTGATACTGTTGATACAGTGCTTGGCCCGCGTTATTAGCGCCTATGCAAGTGGCAAGCTGTAAGCCATGAAACCAGCCTAACAGATACGCATTTACTGATTTTATCAACTGGGATTGCCAGTGTTGCAGGTCGTTCGCGTATCCTGAGGGCGTATTGCATAAATAGGGTTTTAGCATGATACCTTGTTTGTCAAGAATATCACCATCGAGACTAAACCCAGACACCTGCCATAACTCATCTTCGCCAAGCCGCCAATCATCCGCCAAGGTGAGAAAAAGACCGCGCCAGAAGTTAACCAAGGCCTTTAGATAACCAGACTCACTGGCTCCATCCTCGTCCACAAGAAGTGCAAACTCAATATCTGAATTTAGCACCAAACCTTTGCGTGCTAAAGAGCCTAAGCCAAGCACACACCACCCCTGGGGTAGCGCAGCAGTTAATTGCTCACTATAATGAAAAAGTTCTGCTAAAATGGTGTCTACCGTTTGCTGATAGACCGCCTGTGCTTGAGTAAATTGCTCCAAACAGGCTTTAGTCAATTGGTTGCGTGCCGCTTGCAACTGCTCACGCCACTGCCACCAGGGCGGTAAATGAAGGCTCAGCACCTCACCTTGTTTTTTATATACTAATGGGTGGACCGAATAGTCAAGGTCGTGCTGACTTATTAAGTCAGTCAGTTTCTCACAAAAATAGATCAACGCCTCATCATCCAGCCCACCGAGTGTTGCCACCGCTTCTGTAAGCTCACACCACTCAGACTCAGCACAACCGTTTGCTATGGCCTGCGCCATCTTTTTATACCAGTATTCGTCAAACGCCCGATAAGGCGCTTGTCGCCATGACGTTGGGATCGCCATAGCTTGGCTATTGACCCAAGCCAGGGTCTTATGCCAGGCGTTCCATAATTGTTGATAGCTTTTTGCCAGTTCAACCGTTAGTTCACTCTCTTGTAACTGTTGAGTCATGGCTGCAAAGGCTTGAGGCCCACAACTTGCATTTAATTGTTCAAGTCCTTGTAAGACCACCTGCTGTTGCAAATGTGTCAGACAGGTTGTGACGCAACAATCTACGTCTAACCGATAGTGCTGAGCTAAACGCCAGGCCTGTAGCGCATAGGGTAAGGCGTGCAGTAGATCTTGCCTCTGCTGATAATAATTTGTGAGATCGTGTAAGTAGCGGATACTACAATGTTGCCAGCCTAAGGCATCTTCTTCCGTGCTTTCTGCATGCTGTTGCAGAATTGGCAGCACCTGTTCGAACACTTGATACGATAATTTACTGACCCAATGGGGTGGGTCGTCGGTTTGCAGTCCTTGCGCTAGCAAGGTTAAGCATAGCTCTAGCAATTGCTCGGTCTGTTCTAAGTTTAGACTGTCATAAGTTTGGCTGAAATTGCGCTGATAATGATGGGCAATATAGATCTTAAGCTCGCTGGCTAACAGTTCGGGCTTCCTATTATCTTGCAAATGTTGCTTTAATCGTTGCAATGGGTCAACTGAGTTCGATTCAACGCGATGAACACGGGTTAACATAAACTACGGCCTCCTTGGCTTGCAGGTAAAACAGCTATGATATTTATCCAAACTGATAAAAATTATAGCAGCTATATATTTTTAAGCCTTATAACATTTTCAACAGCCAGCAAATTCTCGACAATATACCGCTAATAACATACAAAACAACTGCCTACATAAGGTCAAGACTTCAGCAACTCATGATAAGTTCTAGATAAATAATAATGAGTCAGAAATTCCCGGCCGTTAAAGAAAGCTCGCATTAAATCAAAATAGGATCTTACTTTAGAGGTGATTCGTTGCATCAAAATGCATCTTACCGAGCAAAATTTAAAATGCGCTGCAATTTTAACTGAATGTTCTTCTTTAACGCAAATGGATCTAATGTTTTATAAAGCGCTTTAAGCTTACATTCCGGTGCGCCACGAAAGAGCCCATTAGCTAGCGGCTGCAAGAGCCGTCGAAAAAGTGCAGACCCAGCACATTTCGTACCGAGTCTTGGGTGAAGCACTGGCAACAGACTGCACTAAGCGTAGACAGGGATATTACAGGCTGTAAGCCGAAAGGCTGAAGCGATTGAGCCTCGTTAAAGGTAATGTGGAGTGGTCGAGGGCGTCGGAATACCCGAAGACAACAGGCTACACATCATTAAGGGGAAGAGAGGTGTGTGTAGGCTATCGGATAGCATACACGTTGGCCACTGACTTAAGCAAAGTAAAACAGCACAAACGAAGTCTAGGGCGCTTCATCCTTGCCACCAACCAGCTCGATAGCCAACAGTTAACGGATGCGGCCGTATTAAGCCAGTACAAAGAGCAAGCTAACGTGGAAGCCGGCTTTAAGTTCATCAAAGACAATGCCTTTGAGCTCGATAGCCTCTTTCTGAAAACACCTGAGCGCATTGGTGCTTTAATGATGATAATGACGTTATGCCTCATGGTCTATAACTTTGCCCAATACCACTTACGTCAATGCCTGAAAGACCAAGATGATGTTTTGCCAAACCAACTAGGTAAGCCGGCGCAAAATCCCACCCTCAAATGGATAGCAGAACTCATGAATGTCATTGCCGTTGTTACCTTGCAGAGCTACCCGATATCAAGCAGCGAATTGTTACCCATGTCAATCAAGTCCATCGCAAAGTCATTGCTTACTTTGGACCCTCTGCCTTGCGCATGTAGGGCTTGCCACTTGATTATCAGCAGGTCGCTATCAACTATGCTATATAAAAATTTGCTACATTGGTGCGAAAAGTGAGATCCAAGCTTAAAATAAAAGTATTTTTTGCAGCCAATTCACAATGTCCACCAATTCTTCTTGGCAAACACTATGAGCCATTTCATAGGTTTGCCATTGAATTTTATAATCTAGTTTTTGCAAGGCATTACGAGATAATTCGGCCCATTCGGGAAGAACTACGGCATCATAGGTGCCATGAATCATTAGAATGGGAAGATCTTTATTGGCCGGATGTAATTCATTGGCCACCATATCCGCCAGAGGAAGATAGGTAGATAGCGCAATGATACCACCCAGTTTTTTCGGATAGCGTAACCCGGTATGTAAAGCCATGGCGCCGCCTTGTGAAAAACCGGCCAAAATGATGCGTTCGGCTTTAATACCACGCTGTTGTTCGTTATCGATCAAGGCTTGTACTAGGCCTTCCGTACGGCGTATGCCTGCTTCATCTTGCCGCACATCGCCGGCCAGCCCATAAATGTCATACCAGGCTGGCATAGGAAATCCACCGTTTAAAGTCACCGGCTGGATCGGCGCATTGGGAAATACAAAGCGCATGGCATGGTCGTCTGGTAAATTAAGCTGTGGTACAATGGGCAAAAAATCCTCTGCACTGGCTCCAAGCCCGTGTAGCCAAATAACACTGGCATTGGCAGGTTGTTTAGGATTAATTTCAATGGCATCAAGTTTGGTTAAGGTCATAATTTTCGCAAGTTGAGTTAAATATGAAACACTATTTTATCGCATTTTTACTGTTTTGCAGTTATTTTTTAATGAGTTGTGGACAAACGGGTGATTTATATCTGCCGCCGTCTAAACAGCCTAGCCATTCTCAGACATAAAATGACTAAAAATCAGAAATTCTCAGGTTATAGTTGCTAACTATGACAACGATCCGTTTTACCAAAATGCATGGCTTAGGCAATGATTTTATGGTGGTCGATGCCACTCAACAGCCCTGCTTATTGAATGCCGGGCAGATCCAGCAATTAGCCGATAGACATACAGGCATTGGTTTTGATCAACTCTTGTGGATTGAAGCACCTAAGCATAGCGAAATGGATTTTTTTTATCGGATTTTTAATGTGGATGGCAGTGAGGCCGAGCAATGTGGGAATGGGCTGCGCTGCATCACTCGGTATATCCATACTAAACAATTATCCCATAAGAATCCGTTAAAGATAGGTACGCTCAAGGGTTTACAACTTGCCGAGCAATTAGCCGGTGGTTTAATACAGGTTGTAATGGGTAAACCAAATTATCTAATAGGTTTTGAGGATATACTCGTGCAAAACCAATGGGTGAGGAGTTTTTCACTGGGCATGGGTAATCCTCATACCGTTATTCAAGTTCCGGATATTACCAGCGCGAAGGTAGTAGAACTCGGTGGTTTACTAAATAATCATGTCCATTTTCCTAAAGGGGTTAATGTAGAATTTATGCAGATATTAACGCCCTCTCGAATCCGGCTGCGAGTTTTTGAGCGAGCGGTCGGAGAGACTCTGGCTTGCGGCAGTGGAGCTTGCGCTGCCGTTGCTGCAGGTCAAGCGCAAGGTTTTTTAGCGGCTAAAGTAACGGTAGAGTTACCCGGTGGCGAGCTATGGATTGAGACCGATTCTGTTAACTCTATTACCATGACAGGCCCAGCCGCTACCGTGTATGAAGGTGAAATTACCCTATGAAAATTATTATTTTAGGCGCAGGGCAGGTAGGTGGAACCCTGGCAGAAAACTTATTACAAGAAAACAATGATATTACTTTAGTGGATTTGAATGCCGAACGTTTGCGCTATTTAGAGAGCCGTATGGATATTCGCACCATTGTAGGGCCTGCGGCTCACCCCGATATTTTACGTCAGGCGGGTGCCGAAGACGCAGATATGGTTATTGCCGTTACCAGTAATGATGAAACGAATATGATCGCCTGTCAGGTGGCTTACATTATTTTTAGTACGCCTACTAAAATTGCCCGTATTCGTTCACCGCGTTACTTGGCCTATAAAGAATTATTTGATAAAAAAGCCATTCCCATTGATTTTTGCATTAGCCCAGAACAGCAAGTAACCCAAAATGTGAGGTTATTGATTGATTATCCGGGTGCTTTGCAAGTAGTTGATTTTGCCGAAGGTGCGATAAAGCTAGTGGTTATGCGAATAACCGATGGCCCTTTGGCAGGCAAAACCTTGGCTGATGTCGCCGATTATTTGCCCGGAATCAGCGTTTGTATTGCGGCCTTATTCCATCAGGGTGAGGCGAAATTACTGACTAAAGATACGGTTTTTGCAAAAAATGATGAAATTTTGTTTGTGGCAGCCACTCCCGCCGTACTTGACATCATGGGGGCATTTCGAACCTTAGATGTGCTAAATCGGCGCGTAATGATAGCGGGAGGAGGGCATATAGGTAAGGGCTTGGCCGAATCATTAGAGCAAGATTATCAAGTCAAAATTATTGAACACAATGCCGAGCGGGCACAACATTTATCCGAAAATCTTACCAATAGCATTGTACTGAAAGGTGATATCGCCGATAAAGACTTACTCGTCAGTGAAGACGTTGAGAATGTGGATGTTTTTTGTGCGGTAAGTAATGATGATGAAGCCAATATTATCTCAGCCTTACAGGCCAAGCGTTTAGGCGCTCAGCAAGTCATGTCGCTAATTACCCGCACGGCTTATGTGGATTTAATTGAAGGGGGACAAATTGATATTGTTATCTCACCTCAATTGTTGACTATCGGTACTATTTTAACGCATTTGCGCCGGGGTGATTTTATAGGCGTAAATACCTTACGCCGTGGCACAGCAGAAGCCATTGAGGCCATCACTCATGGTAATTCACAAACTTCAAAGGTGGTTGGACGTAAAATAGCTGAGCTAAAGCTTCCTAAAGAGGTGAGGGTTTGTGCGGTGGTCCGCGGCAATAAAGTCATGATTGATCAAGATGAGGTGGTTATAGAGTCAGAAGATCATCTGATCTTGTTATTATTAGATAGGCGGCGGATCCAAGCCGTAGAAGAATTATTTCAGGTTGCGGTAACCTTTGTATAGGTTGTAGTAAAAAAATATGCAATATAAAGTTATTTTCCGTATTTTAGGGTTATTGCTAATGGTGTTTAGCCTCAGCATGTTGCCGCCCATAGCGGTGGCCATCGGTTACCATGAAAAGGTTTGGAACACCTTTTTGCTTAGCTTTGCCGTAACGATGGGCACGGGGCTAGTATTGTGGTTACCCTTTCGTAATTATAAGCGTGAGCTTAAAACCCGGGATGGTTTTTTAATTGCGAGCCTTTATTGGAGCGTACTCAGTCTTTTTGCTGCCTTGCCCTTTGTTTTTGCGAGCAATCCACCCGTGGGTTGGCTAGATGGTATTTTTGAAGCGGTATCAGGCCTAACGACTACCGGTGCTTCCATCCTAAATGATTTAGATCACTTACCACGGTCGGTATTATATTACCGCCAACAGCTCTGTTTTCTCGGCGGGATGGGTATTATTGTCTTAGCGGTTGCCGTTTTACCTATGTTAGGCATAGGGGGCATGCAATTATACCGTACCGAAATCCCGGGACCTATCAAAGATGCTAAATTAACGCCGCGCATTGCCGAAACGGCTAAAATGTTATGGTTTATCTATATCAGCTTAAATATGGTTTGTATTTTAGGCTATTGGTTGACTGGCATGAGCTGGTTCGATGCTATTGGCGAGGGATTTAGCACCGTCTCAACGAGCGGATTTAATATGCATGATAATAGCTTTGCCTATTATAATAACCGCGCCATCGAAATCGTGGGCATAATGTTTATGGTGCTAGGTGGCACTAATTTTAGCTTACATTTTTTAGTGTTACGGACTCGCTCATTAAGTAGCTATTGGCAAGATGAAGAGTTTAGGGCTTTTATCACTATTTTGGCCGGAATATCGATTCTTACATTTTTTATGTTGCTAGCCCATCAGGTTTACCGAGATCAACATCAAGCCATTATTCATAGTATTTTTACTGTGGTTTCTCTCATTACTACCACGGGTTTTACAGCCGCTCGCTTTGACACCTGGCCAACCTTTGTGCCCGTATTAATTATGTTAGCAACCCTTATTGGTGGTTGTGGAGGCTCAACCTCGGGTGGAATGAAAGTTATTCGGCTGTTAATGTTAAGCAAACAAGGCGTACGGGAGATTAAGCGCCTGTTGCATCCTAACGCTATCTTGACCATTAAGTTTGGCAGGCAAATTTTACCAGAACACGTATTGCAAGCCATGTGGAGTTTTATCTCGGTGTTTTTATTGCTCTATGCCGTGCTATTACTAGGTTTAATGGCGACGGGATTGGATTTGCGTACCGCCTTTGGGGCGGGAACTGCTGCTCTTGCAAATGCGGGCGCGGGAATAGGCGATATTGCAAATGGTTTTAGTCAATTAAATCCTTATGCCAAGGGCTTACTTATTTTCGGGATGCTGGCAGGGCGGCTAGAAATTTTTACTTTATTAGTGCTGTTTACCCCGGCCTTTTGGAAACATTGAGCCACGATGCTAATTATGGTACTATGAAAAGGCATAGTTTCACAATAAAAGGGGGATTTAATGATGTTGAAAGAAATTCTAATCGGGGCTTCTTTGGCTTCAGCTTCTTTAGTTGCTCAAGCGGCTTATATGAATCCTGAGAATTGTGATCATTTTAGTGGTCCTTATGTAGGCGCTACTGGGCTTTATCAAAGCGATAATGATAAATTTACCCTTATAGGTGCTGGTAAGGTAGGTGAGGATATTAGAAATTTAGATGTTTATGCCGGCCATGATGGTTGGGGTGGTGGTTTATTTGCCGGCTATGGCTATGTGATGGATCAGACCTTTCTTGGCGCTGAACTTTATGGCAACGCTGTAGTTGGCAAGCAGAAATTAGTTAGCATAGGTGATGATTACTATGTGGCTATGAAAACGCCTTATAGCTATGGCGTTACTGCCAAACTGGGTTATCTCATCAATCCGCGAGCCCTTGTTTATGTAGGATTAGGTGCCGAAAACACTCAATTTAGATTATCAGCCAATACGCCTAAGGGTAACGGCGATATTTTAGATACTCATAAATGGGGAATCGTTCCTAGCATAGGCATGAATTTAGCAATTGATTGCAATTGGCAAGTAGGCGCTAAATTGAGTTATGCTAACTACAAATCTATGGATATTCCTGCTTATCAAGACTTCAAGGGCGGTAGCGTTGAGCCAAGACGGGCTACCTTTGGGATAAATGTAACCTATCACTTTATATAGGTTAGCATAAGTAAGACTGATATCCGTCCTGTGGTTTGCTAAGCTTTTTAAACCACGGGTTCTATTAAATTTATATAATAGCTGGGGATGCTCACCTCCAGCTATTCTTTTTGAGCCTCAGTAGGTTTAGCCAAAATTCAGATTAACTATCAGTCTCATTCAAATAAAGCACTGTGCACACTGGGTGTGGCAAGTAAAGCTTCATCCTGATTCTCTGCTGCAAATTCATCGAGTAGTTTAATCAGTAGCCAGTGTTTTAAGGATTTATCTTGCAGAGTTAATTTCCAAAGTCCTTTTAGTTTTGTGCCTTCTAATTTAATGATTAGCTGCCCCTTTTTATAAGCCGCTAAAGTAGGAAGTGCCGATTCCCAATAACCTTTATCCCACAGCATCACGGTACCAGCACCATAGCCAGCAGGGATTATTCCTTCAAAATTCGCATAGTCAAGTGCATGATCTTCAACAGCGATAGCTAGTCTTTTATTTTTAGGATTTAAGCTAGGTCCTTTAGGCAGGATCCAACTTTTTAGTACGCCGTTAAGCTCCAGCCGAAAGTCATAATGTAGGTGACTATCGGCATGCTTGTGAATGACATAAACAGAGCGTGTTTTTGGCATGATCTTATATAGGAGTAATGCGCTATACAACGCATTACTCCTTATTTTTAATGGGTGGTAGCCGATTGCTGATGAACAATTTCTGACAGTTTGTTAAATTCCTCGGCTAAAATTTTAACCATGTCATCGGTGGTAACAATGCCGACTAGTTTACCTTGCTCATCGACTACCGGGGCGCGGCGTACACCCTTTTCTGCCATCGCTTCTAAGGCATCTTGTATACCCTCTTTACTACCCACTTTCAGTACATCTGTGTCTATAACTTGATCTAATGAGAGATCATCAATACTCTCACCCTCTAAATAGCAGCGTGCCAGGTCTCTATCGGTTAAAACTCCTACGGGTTTTTGATCCTCAACGACTATCACCGAGCCCGTGTTTTTTTCAAACATGAGTTGAGCGGCAGCTTTTAAGGCTTCGTTTTTATCGATAGTAACAACTTCACACGTAAAATGTTTGCCAATTGACATATTACACCTCCTAATACTAATAAAGTGACGAGTTTCGCACTCAAAGCGAAACTCGTGAAAATTAAGCTCTAGCTTCTTGCCGCTTCATTGCTTGCGCCGACTGCACCATGCTGTTGAGTTCTTGTTCACCTATTTCTTCTTGGGCTTTTAGAAATAAGCGATTTTCCTCTTCTTCAATATGATGATGAAGGTTTTCTTTAATAACGGTTAAAACAGCTAGCCAACGTTCATCACTGGGCTCAAGTTTAGCTAGTTTTTTTACCAAGTCGTCTACGGCATGATGTTCTTCATAAGCTTCTAAAGTTAATTGTCTAGTAGTATTATTATTTTTTAAGGGTGGGTAAAAAACACGTTCCTCAATCTTTTCGTGCATTTGTAGTTCTGCAATAAGTTGCTGTAGCAAGTTCTGGCGCTTTTTAATGGCACGAGAGGTGGTTTCGCACATGTCTTGTAAGATTTGTTTTACTTTGACGTGATCCTTTTTCAATAGTTCGAAAATATTCATTATTTTTCTCCTTTTTTACCCATTAATCACCACCCCTCCATTAGGATGAAGGACTTGGCCCGACATATAAGATGCATCGTCCGATGCCAAGAACACATAGCTTGGAGCTATTTCTTCGGGTTGCCCTGGACGTTCCATAGGCACTTGCTCACCAAATTTTTCGACTTCTTGTTCTGAAAAAGAAGCTGGAATTAAGGGCGTCCAGATCGGCCCTGGCGCGACGCCATTGACTCGAATTCCTTGTTTAATTAGGTTAATGGCAAGAGAGCGGGTAAAAGTAACGATAGCCCCCTTAGTCGCCGAATAATCGAGTAAGTGATGGCTACCCTTATAGGCCGTTACAGAGGTTGTGTTAATAATACAACTGCCCGAAGCTAAATGGGGTAGCACAGCTTGTACCATAAAAAAATACGAAAAAATATTAGTGCGAAAGGTTTTTTCTAACTGTTGTTCGCTAATTTCTTGAATGTTTTCCGTAGGGTGCTGTTCGGCTGCATTATTGACTAAAATATTGATGTTACCGAAGGTATTTAGGGTTTGGGCTACAATCTCCAAACAAAGCTTTTTATCACTTATATCGCCTGCAACCAATAGGCAACGTGCGCCTAGCTCTTCAACTCGTTGCTTGGTTTGCTCGGCGTCGTTCTTTTCATTAAGATAGCAAATAGTCTTATTTGCACCTTCTTTAGCAAAGGCTATTGCTATGGCACGTCCAATACCGCTATCACCACCCGTAATAATGGCGACCTTATTTTTTAATTTAGCACTGCCCTGATATTCGGGGCGCTCGGCTTTAGGTCTGGGCGTCATTTGGCTTTCAACGCCAGGTTGTTGTTCTTGATGTTGCGGGGGCTGAGGGCTCATATGTTTCCTCCGTTGATGATGAAAACACAGGCACAAATTAAACTAAAGTTAGAGAAAAACGAATACACAGAAGTTATTTTTAATTTACCACTTTTTAATTTATTAGTAAAACATTGATTGCTATGTGCTTGTTTTTAATGAGGTTTTTGGGTGACCCTTTTAAATTTAAGCTTGTAAAAAAAATCCCATGGCGTTATTCTGTAAGGTGTATGTTAACTCCGGAGTTGATTTAAAAAAAACCTATCCGTTAAATCAGAGTCCAGGAGGTGTATTATGGTTATGAGTCGCTCTGAAGCTGGCCGCAGAGGTGCGGAGGCTCGTCATGCAAAAAGTCCTGAAGAAGAATCTCGTATTGCCCAAAAAGCAGCAGCAACACGTAAGGCCAATAACCCCAATGCTTTTCGTGAAATGGGGGCTAAAGGTGGTAAAACTTCACACGGTGGTGGAAGAAAGAAAGGAGAAGGCCATGGACGCGAAAACTAAAGCTGAATAATGCTATAAAGATACCGCTCGGTAAAATTAGCTGAGCGGTTTAACTTGCAGTGTTTAAATTTTCGGCTTTTTTAAAGGCTAGGTTGTTACTCAGCGCTATGCAGATAAGACCTGCAATGATGAGTATCATAGCGCAGACTAGAGCATAGCTTAGGGGTTCTTGTAAGAAGTAGGTGGATGATATTAAACCAATTACAGGCGCCGCAAGAAAACAAAGTGAAGTTGTCATAACGGGTAGGGTTTTACTAATTAATAGGGTACCCCAATAACCTAGAGCAGTGACGAGTACGCCAATATAGAACAATATGGCTATAATGCTTAAATGCCATTCAATTTGTGGATTAGGTTCAAGATAAAGGGCCGCTATTATCACGGGAATGGCGCCTACCAGCAATTGCCAAGGCAGTAAATTGAGGGCTGAATTATGCCAAGTTGCATAGCGGCTGATCAACATTGCACTTGCCCAACAAATAGATGCCAGGAGCAAGAGACTGCTTCCTAAAATCACTTGTTTATTATGCCAATCAAATTCCCAGGGATTAAACAGAAAAAAGATACCCGCCACACCTAGTAACAAGCCAATTAATTTCAAGGGGCTTAATCGCTCGCCAAAGCATAAAACAGCTGCTGGGGTAACCCAAAGTGGGGTTGAATACACAATGATAGCGGCATGCCCTACACCCGTATAATACAATCCGACATTAACCAAGGCCATAAAAATGCCCATTTGCAAGAGCCCAAGACTAATAATCAACGGTAAATCTTTGCGTTTGGGTAAGACCAGCCGTTTTCTTATGAGTAAGAAGCCAAAAATAAATAATGAACCAATAACTAAACGTGCTGTAGCAAACCAAAGTGGAGGTATATAACTTACGCCAATTTTGCTAACCGGCCAGCTAAGACCCCAGATTAAAATAATTAAAGCAAATAAAAGATATAGACGTGTATGAGATATCGCGGCTTGCATGATGTTAATGCTAGATAAATTTATAATCGTAAGAAACAGCATCATAACAGTTTTATAAACGAATACAAGTAAAGTAATAACGCTTAGGCAAGCACTCTACTCAACGGAAAAGAATTTATAAATCCATTTGGTTTATCGCTAACTTAGGTTAAATTAATAAAATCAATTTAAGTTATGAGTATTAGTTAAGTGGTAAATCAGTCTATTGAGTCATTATTAAAGAGAGCTATTCAAGCACATCGTGCCTTAGCTTATTCACAAGCCAAAAAATATTATTTGGAAGTTTTGCAACAAGCCCCCAAACAGGCGGAAGCTATGCACTTGTTAGGGATATTATTGGCGCAACAAGGCGAGTCCGAGCAGGCTACTGCTTGGTTAGCGCAAGCCGTAAATATAGAACCTAATAATGCGGTTTATCATAATAATTTGGCCAATAGCTATGCTGGACTTGGGCAGTTAGCCAAGGCACAAGAACATTATCAAAAAGCCATTGATTTAAATTCAGATTATGCCGAAGCTCATAACAACTTAGGTAAGCTATACTATAAACAAAATCAATTAAATCAAGCGATTACGCAGTACCATAAATCGCTGCAATTAGAACCTGGTTATGTAGAGGCTCACTATAATTTAGGCTTGGTGTTTTTGCGCGATGCTAATTTTGCCGCTGCTGAAAAACAGTTTAGCAATGTGATTAGTCTAAATCCAGCTAATCTCATGGCACGTGAGCATTTAGCGAATATTTGTTTACAATTTGATAAGTTAGAGCAAGCCGAGCAGCATTATGGTTTGGTTTTACAGTCACAGCCTAATAATGTGGATGTCCTGAATAATTTAGGGGTGATTTATTTAAAATTAAACCAACCTCAAAATGCGCTTAAGCAGTTTGCAGAGGTATTAAAACTCGAGGACAAACATCAAAGTGCTCTGAATAATCTGGCTGCGACTTTTTTGCAACTTGATCGCTTTGAAGATGCCATGATGTACTATCAAAAATTACTTGAGCTGAATTCACAAGATATAGATGCCCATTACAATTTAAGTGTTGCCTTGATGGCACTGGGACAATTAGAAAATGCTATTGAACATCTGCACTTTATCTTAAAGTTACAACCGGAGCATCTTGCTGCCCATATTAATTTAGGGGCAATTTATCTTAAATTGCGTCAGCGATCGTTAGCCATCGCACATTATCAGGCAGCGCTTCGCATTCAGCCTGGACAATCAACCGCTGGTTATATGTTAGATGCTTTAACCGGACAAGCAAGGCCGGATAATGCGCCAAGTGCTTATGTAAAAGAGCTATTTGATAATTATGCCGGTTTTTTTGATAAACATTTAACTCAGGAGTTGCAATACCAAACGCCTAAAGAACTCCATGCCGCGCTTAAGGATTTACTCCCGGCTAAGGCGAAATGGCGTATTCTGGATTTAGGTTGTGGCACAGGTCTTTGTGGCCCATTTTTCCGTGAGCAGGCGGTTAAATTAACGGGGATAGATTTATCTCCCAAAATGCTTGAGGTCGCTAGGGCTAAAAGTTTTTATGATGAGTTAGTTGAGGCCGATATGGTTAATTTTTTAGCTAACCAATTCGCTAGGTGGGATTTGATTATTGCTGCCGATGTCCTGGTTTATTTTGGTAATTTAACCCCGGTTTATTCCGTTATCTATCAGGCTTTGGCGCCCGGCGGTCTATTTGCATTTACTACAGAAATTACCGAGCAAGCCGATTATCAATTGCAAGAAACAGGCCGTTATGCCCATAATAAGCACTATTTAACAATGCTTGCGAGTCAGGCTAATTTTAAATTGCGTCAACTTACCGCAATGACGGCTCGTTATCAAGAGGGGCAGCCGGTAAGTAGCTATTTATGTATTTTGGAAAAATAGATGGTTAATAGAAAATTATTCTCACCGCAAGCAAATTTTCAGGTAGGCCCAAAATTTTTAAGCCACCAAAGTTTACATTAGGAGTTAATGACGATGGCAAAAGGCTTTGGCAACAGCCCTGAAAATTCAAATCCTAAGCGAATTTATGGCAGTATCTTGCTAGTAGCTGGCACCTCAATCGGTGCCGGTATGTTAGCTTTACCGATTACTACCGGCGTCGGAGGTTATGGTTATACCTTAGTATTATTTCTGGTCTGCTTTTTATTTATGCTGCTGTCGTTATTTTTATTATTAGAGGCGACGCTTTGGGTTTCCAAGCCTTCGGCCAACTTCGTAACTATTGCTAAAGAAAGATTGGGCTATGCTGGACAAATAGTAGCTTGGTTTGGCTTTCTATTACTATTATATGCCGTTGCTGCTGCTTATCTCTTAGGCGGTGGTTCTTTATTAATGCGGGTTCTGCCGGTCAGTTATCAAGCTCTATTGCCGGCTCAATTAGGTATTTTAGTCTTTGCTTTGTTATTTGGTTTATTGGTATTTTTCGGCACTCGTTACATAGATTATATTAACCGAATCTTAATGATAGGATTATTGACCGCCTATGTTATTTTGGTAATCTTAGTCATTCCGTCCTTACAATCTCATAACTTAGCCAGTGGGCAGCCCCGTTACTTATGGGCCGCCATACCGGTAGTAGTATTATCCTTTACTTCACACATTATTTTACCGAGTTTACGGACCTATTTACATGGCGATGTCAAGGCTCTAACTAAGGTATTGTGGTATGGCAGCTTAATCCCCTTGGCATTCTATATTTTATGGCAAACCGTTATTTTAGGGGTTGTGCCTTATAGTAATTTATTGATTTTAGCGACAAGTGAACATCCGGTTGCCGAATTAACTAAGGTTTTGCAAGGAAACTTAGGACTAACCTGGATTGCTATTACGGTCAGTTATTTTTCCTTTTTTGCCTTAACAACCTCTTTTGTTGGCGTGATATTAAGCTTGTCTGATTTCTTAGCCGACGGTTTTTCGATTAAAAAAAATATAACAGGACGCTTGCTAGTTTTGAGCCAAACTATTTTGCCGCCTTTATTGTTTGCGCTATTTTTTCCACATGGTTTTATCATTGCGCTTAGCTATGCGGGTGTATTGGTAGCCATTTTATTTGGTATTCTGCCGGTATTGATGGTTTGGCGAGGCCGTTATGTTGAAAAATTAGAGAGTGCCTTTCGGGTGCCAGGCGGAAAACCGGTATTGCTAGTGGCATTAGCAGGTTCTTGTTTGGTCATTATATTGCAGCTTGCGGCTGTATTTGAGTGCTTACCTGTGCCGGGTTAAAAAACTTCAGGATATGAGGAGAAACATCAATGCTTGTTAAAAAATCCAGTCTTTGGGTGGCTTTATTACTGCTCAGCTCTTTTAAGAGTTGGGCTGTTACAGTTATTCCACTTGAGACATTTAACCAAATACAACTTAAGGGTGCGATGCAGGTAGAAATTCAAGCGGGAAAAACTCAACCCAAATTATATCTTGAGGCTACCCATCCACAGCCTGATAAACTAAAATTAACGGTACAAAATGGGGTGTTAATTATTAATCAATCGGTTAATGATAAGGCCGCTAAGCCAAAACTAATTATTCATGCGCCCAAGCTGACGGCCTTGACGGTAGAGGGTGAAAATGAAGTGAAAATCACTCATCTACATACCACTGATTTTAGCCTATTAAGCGCTAACCAGGGAAATATTAGTATTCAAGGGGTGGTAGGATTAAAAAGATTAATTACCCAAGGTACTGGCACAGTCTATATCTATTGGCTAAATACCTCGGAACTTACCGTAAACGCGAGTGGTGATACTAAAATAGTATTAGGCGGTAAAGTAAATACCTTACACGCTACCTTGACTCAAGCAGGCTCGTTAAATGCGCGGTATTTAGCTACCACAAATGCCTATATTAGAACGGCTCATGAGGCACGGGCTGATGTTGCGGCTAGACAGATTCTCGATGCCCAAGCGGTAGGCCATAGTAATATATATTACTACCAACAACCTGCGTTTTTAGGCCAGCATATGTATGAAAGGGGTTCTGTGTTAAACGTAGTGGGTGAGCCTCTGGTAAATTAAATGCGACTACAACCTTATCTTGAATTAATGCGCTTACATAGACCTATTGGTAGCTTATTACTATTATGGCCTACCTTATGGGCCTTATGGTTTGCTAGTGCGGGGCTGCCACCTATTAAATTAGTGGTGGTGTTTATTATGGGTGTATGGGTGATGCGCTCTGCCGGTTGCGTGATCAATGATATTGCCGACAGGCATTTCGACGGCCTGGTTAAACGAACTAAAACGAGGCCGCTAGTCACGGGCCAAGTCACGGTAAAACAAGCCTTGATTTTATTTGGTTTTCTATGTGGACTGGCTTTGCTATTAGTCCTACAGCTTAATGGCTTTACCATCTTGCTTTCCATTATTGGATTATTGCTAGCCATTATTTATCCCTTCATGAAGCGTTTTACTTACTGGCCACAGTTAGTCCTGGGCATGGCTTTTGCTTGGAGTATTCCCATGGCCTTTGCTGCCACCCTTAATCAATTACCTGCAATAACCTGGTGGGTATACATCGTAGGCGTCATTTGGCCCTTAGCCTATGATACCCTATATGCCATGACGGATAGGCAAGATGATGTGCAAATTGGGATTAAATCAACCGCCATTTTATTCGGCCCTTATGATCGATTAATCATTGCGGTGCTGCAATTAATAATCATTGCGTTCCTGACTTTTATTGGCCTTGAGCTTAAGTTAAATAGCTTGTTTTTTATTAGCTTAGGATTTGCGGCCTTATTATTTGGTTATCAACAGTATCTTATTAAAAACAAAGATCCAGACTTATGCTTTAAAGCCTTTCTCAATAACCAATGGGTTGGATTATTAGTGTTTTTGGGTATTGTAGCTAGCTACTTAACTGGCTAAAAAAGATCTTCTACCCTTTACATTAATAAATTTTCCATTACCCCTATACTCTGGCAATGCAAGATTTATTAACAAGCTGGGTATTACTGGGTTAAGTTTAAAAACTCGAGCCGGGTTCTTTCATTGCTACGAAACTCGCCTAACATAACCGAGGTAACCATCGATGAATTTTGTTTTTCAATGCCCCGCATCATCATGCAGAGATGTTTAGCTTTTACGATAACGCCAACTCCTTTAGCCTGGGTGGCCTGTTGAATACAGTTGGCAATTTGTTGGGTCATATTTTCTTGAATTTGTAACCGTCTAGCAAATACGTCTACAATCCGTCCTATTTTTGATAATCCCAAAACTTTGCCATTGGGTATATAGCCAACATGACATTGACCAAGAAAAGGTAAAAGGTGATGCTCACATAATGAATAGATTTCAATATCTTTTACGATGACCATTTCACTGATTTCGGAGTCAAAAATAGCATCATTAATGATTTCATCGATATTTTCATGATAACCCTTGGTTAAATATTGGATGGCTTTTGCCGCTCGCTTAGGGGTATCAATAAGACCTTGGCGGTTAGGATCCTCACCCAAACCCTGTAAGATAGAACGATAATGAGCCGCTATTTTAGTTTGGTCTAAGTTATGATTTAATGAGGTCATGAGCTTATCCTGATGCAAGAAATATGGTTGTTTAACACGAGCTTCGCCTTGAGTGTGGAACTCGCATTTAATTATAGTGATGTCCTCATTAAAGGAAAGTAAAAAGTTTATAATTTTAGGGCTAGGTCCTACATGCTAATGCAGCGTCATGTCGATATTGCACTAGGGTTAACTATTCATTAGAGTCTTGATAATTTTTGTAATTGGTATAAGGTATGTTTTTTGTTAATCGGTCAGTATATGAAATTAAGGACAAAAAAAATCGGCGTGGCGATTGTGAGCCTACTGGTAATTTATTTAATTTTTGCCGTTGTTTACCAGCGTAAAACCGATAAATTCAAACAGCAAGCGGTTGCTGTTACCATACAAACCGTTAAGCAAAAAGATGTTGAGCAACCGATCCAAGTAGTAGGAACAGTGCAGGCTCATGCTTCTGTGGCTATAAAAGCGCAAGTCAGCGGTATTCTAGCGAAAATCAGTTTTCAGGAAGGTAAAGACGTCAAGGCTAATGATGAACTGTTTCAAATCGATCCTAGGCCTTTTGCTATTGATTTGCAGCAGGCTAAGGCCGATTTAGCTAAAGATAAGGCGCTGTTGGAAAACGCCCGTTCACTTTATAACCGCTATGCCAAGTTAATTAAAAAAGGTTTTGTGGCTCAGGATGTTTATAATCAAGCACGTAGCAACGTTATCACACTAGAGGCAACGGTGGCAGCCGATCAGGCTAAAGTTGAGGCCGCCCAGTTGAAGCTCGATTATAGTATTATTCGCTCTCCCATTAGTGGACGTACGGGTAATATAGTCTTACCCATAGGCAATTTAGTAAAAGATAATGACTCGACACCTTTGGTGGTTATTAATCAAATTCAACCGATTACCATCGCTTTTACGATAGCGGAGCAATATTTGCCAAAAATCCAGCAAAATCTTGCTAAGGGCGCTATTCCTCTTACGGCCTTAATTGGTAAAGATAAAAATATAGTTGAGCAAGGTGAATTGGCTTCCATCAATAATACCATCGATGCGGCTACGGGCACTATTTTACTTAAGGGTACCTTTGCTAACGCTAAAAATTTACTTTGGCCGGGCCAATTTGTTACCGTGGTGATGCCGCTAGCCAAATATCCTAATGCTCTGGTGATTCCTACTAAGGCCATAGAGCAAGGCCAGCAAGGCGCTCATGTTTATCTCATCGATGACAAACATATAGCGCAATATCAGCCCGTTAAAACAGGTGTGACCCTGGGGGATGAAACAGTCATCCTAAGTGGTTTGCATTTAGGCGATAGGGTTGTGACGGATGGCCAGTTTCGGCTTGCGCCTGGAAAACCGGTATTGTTGAGTAATCCCCCCAAATGATGGATGGCTGATGAATATTTCCGCACTGTTTATTCGGCGTCCCGTCATGACCATTCTACTTATGTTAGCTTTTTTGCTATTTGGTATAATGGGGTATAGAGCCTTACCCATCAGTGATTTGCCTAATGTTGATTTTCCTACGATTCAAGTAACCGCTAATTTGCCAGGCGCTACGCCTGAAACGATGGCAGCCGTTGTAGCGGGTCCCATTGAAAGACAGTTTGCTACAATCCCGGGTATAGAAACCATGGTGTCTAGCAGTAGCGCGGGCAAGACTCAAATAACGCTACAATTTGTGTTAAACCGCAATATTGATGCCGCCGCTCAGGATGTACAGTCGGCTTTAGGGCAGGTGCAGAGACGCTTACCGTCTGGGATGAAAACACCGCCCAGTTTCCGTAAGGTCAACCTTTCCACCGTAGCTGAATATGCCGAAAATAAGCTGGCCCAATCACTATCGCAGATTAATGGGGTGGCTCAGGTCTTGGTTTTTGGTTCACAGCAATATGCCGTTAGAGTGCAGCTTAACCCCCAAGCTCTGGCCGCACGGGGTTTAAGTTTTAATGAGGTCAGTAAAGCCATTCAAGAGGCTAATGTTAATTTACCGACAGGTAGTTTAGCCGGGGATACTCAGCGATCGGCTCTCAAGGTAGAGGGCCAACTTTATAATGCAGAGGCTTATAGACCCTTAATAGTCAGTTACCAACAGGGTGCCTCGGTAAGGTTGCAAGAGCTTGGCAATGTTCTCGATAGTGTGGTAAACAATAAACAGGCCAGCTGGTTTAATAATTCGCGCAGTATTGTCCTTGCCATACAGCGGCAACCGGGTACTAACACTATTCAGGTGATTGATCAAATTCAACGGTTATTACCCGAATTTTCCCAGCAATTACCCGCGGCTATTCAACTCAATACGCTATACGATAAATCGCAAGCTATCCGGGCTTCGGTTAAAGATGTGCAATATACCTTAATCTTAGCCGCTTGTTTGGTGGTATTGGTTATTTTCTTATTTTTACGGAACTGGGTAGCAACCTTGATTCCAAGTTTAGCTCTGCCCGTTACCGTTATCACCACCTTTGGTTTTATGGCTATATGTGGATTTAACCTGGATAATATTTCGTTGTTAGCCTTGACCTTAGCGGTTGGGTTTGTGGTCGACGATGCCATTGTCATGCTGGAAAATATTTTCCGGTATATAGAGCAAGGTGAATCGGTATTAGAGGCGGCCTTAAAGGGTTCCAAGCAAATTGGTTTTACCATTATTTCCATGACTTTATCCCTAACCGCGGTATTTATTCCCGTGCTGTTTATGCAAGGCGTGCTTGGGCGTATTTTTCATGAGTTTGCCGTCACTATCTGTATTGCCATTCTTGTATCGGGGGTTGTTGCTATTACCTTAACCCCCATGCTAAGCCATTTGTTGCTTAAACCTAAGGCAATGGCGGTGAAACCTAGCGGTGCTTTTTATAATTTAACGGAGCGCTGGTTCAATAAACTAACCCGTTTTTATCAGCTAAGCTTAGACTGGGTATTGGCTCACCATAGGTTAACCTTATTAAGTTTTCTGGGCAGTTTAATTTTAGTCGCCGGATTGTTTATGATTGTGCCCAAGGGATTTTTACCGACGGGTGATATGGGCATGATCATGGCGAATACGGAAGCGGCTCAAGACATAGCCTTTCCCGAAATGGTTAAAAAACAGCAACAAGTAGCCAGCCTTATTCAACAAAATCCCGCCGTGGCGGCATTTATGTCATCGGTTAGCGAGGGCAATCAGGGCCGTTTCATTATTCGGTTAAAACCACGTGAGGAAAGAACCAATATTGATAAGGTCGTGCAACAACTGCGTAAAACCACCGCAAATATTCCAGGCGTTAGGGTATCGGCTCATGCCATGCCTGCTCTTAGTATTGGCGGCAAGCAATCCAGTAGCACCTATCAATATGTGATCCAAAGTAATGATCTGAACTTGTTGTATGAATGGACACCTAAGCTGCAAGAAAAATTGAGTCAAATCGATGGTTTACTGGATGTAAACACCGATTTGCAAATTAAAAGCCCGGAAGTGCGAGTTCAGATTGATAGAGATAAAGCCACCGTTTTAGGGCTTTCCATGAGTCAAATTGAAAACACCTTAGTCAGTGCCTTAGGGTCGCAACAGATTTCAACTGTTTATACCCATGATAATGAATATCCTATCTTGCTGGAGATTGAACCTAAATATCAGCAAGATATTAATGGCTTAAAACAGTTATATATACAGGCAAAGGGTGGACAGCTTGTGCCACTAACGGCTTTTGCTAGCTTTAGTAAGGGAGTCGGTCCGCTTTCCATTAATCATCTGAATCAGCAGCCTGCGGTGACCTTATCCTTCAATTTAAAACCTGGGGTGGCCTTAAGCCAAGCGCTTGAAGCGATTAAACAGGCTGAACGAGACATTAAATTGCCGGCAGAACTCACCACGGGTTTTCAAGGTAATGCCCAAGTTTTTCAAAAATCGCTGTCGGATTTTAAGGTGTTATTATTTTTAGCGATTGCCGTTATTTATATTATTTTGGGCATGCTTTATGAAAGTTTTATTCATCCCTTAACCATTCTGTCTGGCTTACCCTCGGCGGGAATTGGGGCGTTATTGATGTTGTTAATTTGCCAACAGGAATTAGATCTGTATGCCTTAATAGGCATTATCATGTTAATAGGCATTGTAAAAAAGAATGCCATCATGATGATAGATTTTGCACTGGAGGTACAGCGCACCGAAAATCAAACCCCGGCTCAAGCCATCTATAATGCCTGTTTAGTCCGTTTTCGCCCCATCATGATGACTACTTTCGCCGCTTTTATGGGCGCGTTGCCTATTGCCCTGGCTTTTGGTGAAGGCAGCGAAGTGCGCCGTTCCTTAGGATTGGCCGTAGTAGGCGGTTTATTAATTTCTCAATTATTAACGCTTTATATTACGCCGGTTATTTATTTGTATTTAGAGGCCTTAAAACAGCGCATGGCTAAGCATAATCATACTTAATTTAGCTAAACAGCCATGTAATTGTTATTGATTGAGGCAAATCATGCGAAAAAGACATTATTCTTCGCTACTAAGCAGAGAGTTTATTATCGCATATAAACTGATATTTGCTAGATAAGATATATACCTAGAACCTTATTTCCAAACTATACTTTAAGCAGATAGAGGTCAGGTTTGACGACTAAGGCATGAAACAATGCCTCCCAGCTTTCAATGAGGCTGCATCTAAAATAGTTACGCAGCAGTTCCCATAGGCTCTTTTTCTTTAAACAGGCTTTAAGGGCCTTTTGAAATAAAGGGCAACAGAGTTGCTGGAGTTGGTCAATCAAAAAGGCCAGCATCATTAAATGCGCAAAAACACTGCTTAAATAATCGAATTTTCCAGTCAATGAGGCACTATAGAGCGTGGTTATCCAAGGATTAAATGAAATTAAGAAAAAAATAATTAGCCTCGCGAGTGAAATTATAATGGCATCTATGGCGTATAGGAAAAGATATAGGTGGAGGGTAGCTCAATAGTAATTAATACATTATCCGCTGTTTTGGCGCTTAAAGCTGGCTGTTTTGATTTTTTTCAGGTATACCACTAACTTGGAAAGCCCCTTTGTTCTTTTGTTAACGTTAAAGGGTTAGGGTTGTTGCTAGGTGACAGCGGGTCCATTCTGTTGACTGAATTAACCGTGTTAATTTTTATCTCTAAAGGAATGACTATCATGCCGAGCGCATTGGAAAGTGAATTTCGCATTAATACTTATACCGACAAAAAGCAGTCGACTCCCTCGGTGACGGGGTGAGAAGTCCATATAAGAGGTTTATTGAAGTATCGATTAGCTACTCCCCAAATAAAGCCAGGGGGTAGTTCATGGCAATAGGCGATAAGGGGTTTATAGCCATCGGTTAAGATGCCCCATTTTTTTATTTGAATTAAGGAAAATACCATGTCTTATATTAAAGCCGGCAGTGAGTTTTTAGTCAATACTGTTACAGCGGATTTCCAAGAAATGCCTAGCTTGACCACCTTAAGCAATGGGGGTTTTGTTGTAAGCTGGCATAGCAATAATCAAGCAAGCGCTTCCTCTGGTATGGACATTTATGCGCAAGTTTTTGCCGCTGATGGCACGAAAGTGGGCAGTGATTTTTTAGTCAATACTTTTACACCTAGGGAACAATCCCAAGCTGTCTTGGCCGCCCTAAGCAATGGTGGCTTTGTCGTGAGTTGGCAGAGCACTCATCAAGTAAGCAGCACCTCATCTCGTGATATTTACGCCCAAGCATTTACCGCAAATGGCACGAAAGTGGGCGGCGAATTTTTAGTCAATACTTTTACAACGGGAGCACAAGCCAAGCCTACCTTGACTGCCCTAAGCGATGGGGGCTTTGTTGTGAGTTGGAATAGCGAGAATCAAGTCAGTGGTAGCTCTAGTTATGACATTTATGCGCAAGTTTTTGCCGCTGATGGCACGAAAGTGGGCAGTGAGTTTTTAGTTAATACTTTTACAAATAGTGAACAAATCGACCCTAACTTGACCGCCCTAAGCGATGGGGGCTTTGTTGTGAGTTGGATGAGCTATAATCAATTGAGTGGCTCCTCGCATTATGACATTTATGCGCAACTATGTGCCGCCGATGGCACGAAAGTGGGCAGTGAATTTTTAGTCAATGCTTTTACAACGGGAGCACAATCCAGCCCTGCCTTGACCGCCTTAAGGGGCGGGGGCTTTGTTGCGAGTTGGCAGAGCAATAATCAAGCGAATGGTTCCTCTGGCATGGACATTTATGCGCAACTATTTACCGCTAATGGCACGAAAGTGGGCAGTGAGTTTTTAGTCAATACTTTTACAAATAATGAACAATCCAACCCTACCTTGACCACCCTAAGCGATGGAGGCTTTATCGTGAGTTGGCAGAGCACTCATCAAGTGAGCAGCACCTCAGCTCGTGATATTTACGCCCAAGCCTTTACCGCTAATGGCACGAAAGTGGGCAGTGAGTTTTTAGTCAATACTTTTACACCTAGGGAACAAGCCGAGCCTACCCTGACCGCCCTAAGCGATGGGGGCTTTGTCGTGAGTTGGATGAGCCAGAATCAAGTGAGCGGCTCCTCTTTTTTGGATATTTACGCCCAGCGCTTTATTACGACTACACCTCGGCTACGCTTAAGTCAGAGTACGCTGAGCTTTACCGAAGATGGCGCACCGGTAGCCCTTGATAGTGGCTTAACGGTGAGTGATTCCGATAGCACGACGCTAGCCTATGCCACAGTCACGATTAGTACTGGCTTAGTCGCCGGTGAAGATGAATTGCTATTTGGTAATCAAAACGGTATCAGCGGTAGCTATACCAATGGTGTATTAAGCTTAAATGGCATAGCTTCTTTAGCCAATTACCAGACGGCCCTGCGCAGTGTGCGGTATCGCAACACTAACAACCAAAACCCTAATACCGGCGCGCGTACGATTAGCATCACCGTGAATGATGGGGTGGAGGATAGTAACACCGTGAGCTTAGGTTTAAGTGTGGTGGCGGTGAATGATGTACCTATCATTACCACTTCCAGCGGCAGTGTGAGCTTTACCGAGAAAGGGGCAGCGATTGTCATTGACAGTGGCTTAACGGTGAGTGATGTAGACAATGCTCAATTAACCCGCGCTAGCATTGCCATTACGGTTGGGTATGTGCTTGGAGAGGATAAGTTGTTGTTTACTGCGCAAAATGGCATCAGCGGCAGCTTTAATGTCAGCAGTGGTTTATTAACCTTAACCGGGGGGAGCAGTGTCGCTAATTACCAGGCAGCGTTGCGCAGTGTGACTTATATCAATACCTCCGATCACCCCAATACCCAAGCACGTACCATTAGCTTTATCGTCAATGACGGTCAAGCCGATAGTCCTGCCGCTAACCGCAGCATCAATGTCATCGCCGTCAATAATGCCCCTGTTATTACTACCTCCAGCGGCAGTGTGAGCTTTACCGAGCAAGGGGCAGCGGTGATTCTTGATAATGGCTTGACTGTCAGCGATGTGGATAATACTCAGCTAGTCAATGCCACGGCTAGCATCAGCCAAGGCTTTGTGACGCAAGAAGATGAGCTGGGTTTTACCGCGCTAGCAGGGATTGCCGGTCACTATGACAGCCAACAAGGGGTGCTGAGCTTAACCGGTATCGCGAATAGTAATGATTATCAAACAGCCTTACGTAGTGTCACTTACCGGAACCGCAATACAGTTAATCCCAATACCCAGCCACGTACGGTAGAATTTGTGGTGAATGATGGCGCGCTAACTAGTGCAGCGGCTAACCGTACAGTGACTGTGATAGCAGTGAATGATGCGCCAGTAATAGTGAATAATCAATTAACCGTCGGTCAAGCGCAGACGGTGGTGTTAAGCACCAGCCAATTAAGTGCCAGTGATGATACCACCCCAGCCAACACCTTGCAGTTTACCGTGAGCAATGTGCAGCACGGTCAATTTCGTTTAATGAGTGCGGCGGCAACCAGCTTTACCCAGCAAGCTATTACAGAGGGTAAGGTAAGCTTTGTGCATGATGGCACCGCCACTGCACCCAGCTATACAGTCATCGTGAGTGATGGTAGCTTAACCAGCAGTGCGCAAGCGGCCAGTATCACCTTTAATGCGGCGCCCATCCTGGTGAATAATCAATTAACTATAGGTCAAGCGCAGACTGTGGTGTTAACTACCAGCCAATTGAGTGCCAGTGATGATAACGCCTTAGCCAACGCCTTGCAGTTTACGGTAAGTGATGTGCAGCGCGGTCAATTTCGTTTAATGAGTGCGGCGGCAACCAGCTTTACCCAGCAAGACATTATCGATGGCAAAGTCACCTTTGTGCAGGATGGCACAGCCACTGCGCCAAGCTATACAGTCATCGTGAATGATGGTAGCTTAACCAGTCCTCCGCAAGCTGCCAATATCACCTTTAATGCGGCGCCCGTATTGGTGAATAATCAATTAACTATCAGTCAAGCGCAAACCGTGGTGTTAAGCACCAGCCAATTGAGTGCCAGCGATGATACCGCTCTGGCTAGCGCCTTGCAGTTTACGGTAAGTGATGTGCAGCACGGTCAATTTAGCTTAAATGGTATGGCTGCGACCAGCTTTACCCAGCAAGATATTACAGAGGGTAAAGTTAGCTTTGTGCAGGATGGCACAGCCACTGCCCCCAGCTATACAGTCATCGTGAGTGATGGTGATTTAATCAGCAGTTCACAAGCTGCCAATATAACTTTTAATGCTGCGCCCGTACTCGTGAATAATCAATTAACCATTGGCCAAGCGCAAACCGTGGTGCTAACTACCAGCCAATTAAGTGCCAGTGATGATACTACACCGGCTAATGCTTTGCAGTTTACCGTGAGCAATGTGCAGCACGGTCAATTTCGTTTAATGGGTGTGGCTACGACCAGCTTTACCCAGCAAAACATTATCGATGGCAACGTTACCTTTGTGCAAGATGGCACAGCCACGGCACCCAGCTATACCGTCAGTGTGAGCGATGGTGATTTAATCAGCGCTCCGCAAACTGCCAGCATTACCTTTAACCGTATGCCCGTACTCAGCAGTGGTAATCAAACCATCAGTTATTACAGCCGCACAGCGCCTGTGAT
>JAQSXL010000167.1 GCA_029256685.1 Gammaproteobacteria bacterium
GACATTTTGGCCCCATCTTTTAACACCATCCCTTGGGTTACAAGCCGGGTAAAGGGTTCATCGGAACTTATTAAGCCTATATCACGTAATACTTTATTAAAAAACCGAGCGTAGAGTAGGTGCAAAATAGCATGTTCTATACCGCCTACATAGCAGTCAACGGGTTCCCAATAGCGCGCTCTATCATCTAGCATCACCTTAGTTTGAGTAGGGCAGGCAAAACGTAAGAAATACCAAGACGATTCTACAAACGTATCAAAGGTATCGGTTTCACGCTCTGCGGGTGCCTTACAGGTGGGGCAGGTGGTTTGATAAAATTCGGGCATGGTCTTAAGAGGCGAGGTTACCCCATTAAACTCAACCTGTTCGGGTAACACCACGGGTAGTTCAGATTCGGGTACTGGAACCGGGCCACAGGTTTTACAATAAATAATGGGAATCGGTGCACCCCAATAGCGCTGGCGGGAAATGCCCCAGTCACGCAGCCTATAATGTACTTTACGGCGTCCGGCATGTTGTTTAGTTAACTGATCGGCAATAGCGGTAAAAGCCTGTTTAGAGGTCATGCCATTATAGTGTTCGGAGTTAATTAATACACCTTTGCCAAAATAAGGCACTTTATTTAACTCGGCATCGGTTTGTTCTTCAATAAGAACGGGTTGAATAGGTAACTGATATTTTTGAGCAAACTCATAATCACGTTCATCGTGCGCAGGCACCGCCATGACCGCACCTGAGCCGTATTCCATTAGCACATAGTTACTGATCCAAATAGGAATTTGCTGGCCTGATAAAGGATTTATCGCTTTTAAGCCGCTATCCATGCCTAATTTCTCTAAGGTGGACATATCGGCCTCGGAGACTTTGGTATGGCTGCAGGCTACAAGAAACTCAGCCAGTTTAGCATTTTTTGCGGCCGCCTCTTCGGCTAAGGGATGCTGAGGCGCCATGGCAAGGTAAGTCACACCGTATAAGGTATCGGGTCTGGTGGTAAATACCGTTAATTTTTCGGCATGGTTCAACACCGTGAAATCCACCTCTACGCCCTTGGAACGTCCGATCCAATTATGCTGCATGGTACGGACTTGCTCGGGCCATGCCTCTAGCTTTTTTAGGTTATCTAGCAGCTCATCGGCATAGTCGGTGATTTTGAAAAACCATTGGGGAATTTCTCGTCTTTCAATGAGTGCCCCAGAACGCCAGCCACGGCCATCAATGACTTGCTCATTGGCTAATACCGTTTGATCGACAGGGTCCCAATTAACTTCGGATAATTTTTTATACACTAAGCCTTTTTCATAGAGCTTAGTAAACAACCATTGTTCCCAACGATAATATTGGGGATCGCAGGTAGCTATTTCACGACGCCAGTCATAGGCGAATCCAAGCCGTTTAAATTGATTACGCATATGGACAATATTTTCATAGGTCCACTTGGCGGGAGGAATTTGATGTTTAATCGCGGCGTTTTCCGCGGGTAAGCCAAAAGCATCCCAACCCATAGGCTGCATGACATTCTTACCTAGCATGCGTTGGTAACGCGCAATAACATCGCCTATGGTATAATTACGCACATGCCCCATGTGTAGATAACCACTTGGATAGGGCATCATACTTAAACAAAAAAACTTTTCTTTACTTAAGTCTTCTACCGTTTTAAAGGACTGTTTTTCTTCCCAGTAATTTTGTGCTTGTTCTTCAATTAACTTAGGCTCATATTGTGCGTTCATAATAGAATTAGTTTTTATTAAGGGATAGATAGGATAGCGTTTTATTAACTATCCGACAATACTAGAGCATACTTTAAAATGCTTATAGCGAGTCTAACTTCCACCTATGCGACAGTTAACTACAAAATTAGTTCCATCTAGTGTCATTCTCTTATTTTTAGCGAGATGCGCTTTAAGTATCTAAATGAATTTACCGACCGATCATAACTGAAACTAAACTAAATTTATTAAATACTTCAGTGAGAGCCTCATTTAGGTTTAAATCCAATCCTATTAAGTAACTCTTGATCGTATTTTTCACCAGATTCTCTCATAGATTTTTCTGCTATATTTTCTGAAGGTTTGAAAAAAGCATAGGCAGTATGCGCGGAGGAAACAACAGCAGATTGAAGCCTAGTTGGCATAACAAAATTTTCTTGCAAATCCTGTGAACCAACGCCTATATCTTGCAAGTATTCTTTTACATCGTTTGGGAGCTGCTGATTTATCGTAACCAGTGAAGGGTTTGCCGCAGAAGTTGAATCACATACATAATAACATCTTTCAAACTGATTTCTGCTTTGCTCGTCATAACGCTCATAAATTATTTCCATTTGATTATCAGCTGTTAAAAAAGCATAGACATTGATGCCTTGGCCTTCTATCTGACCACAAGCTTGCTCATTAATAAAACTTTTATATGAATTTTGCGTAAGCTGATTAAAGCCAGAAGGAGTTCTATTTGCTAAAATATCTCTATAACCTTGTAACCTCATCTCAGAGCCAGGATCGCTTACTGTTGCTTTATAACCCCCTAGCACAGTGACATATTCTAATCTGTAGTCACTTATCGCTAAATGTTTAAAGTCTGTTTCAAGACTATTATAAAGTACACATAATTCCATATCAGCCTGCTTTAAACCAAATTGCTGCTCATACGCCGTTAAAACCAATCCAGGAATATGATTTAAATTAATATCCTGATTATCAATTACTATATTTAAGGTGTCTGGTATAACTTCGCTATCAGCAAATCTTAATAAGGCAGAGGCTATTGGCTCATCCTTGGCAGAGGCTGCCAAGGTTATCCGCTGCTGTTGGCACACTTGTCTTAATACCTGCCATTGTTCGCTAATATCTGCGCTTATACCCGAAGTATGAGTTAATCCAATTACCGTAATAGGCTCTTCTAATGATTGCAGGCTAAATTGAGCAATAGTTATAATGCAAGGACCAGCTCCTGTAGAGTAGATAATCCTTGGTGAGTCTTCCTGAGAGGAGATATATCCAATGCTTTCCATTTCAACATCTTCAAATTCAACTTCATTTTCTTGAATAATTTCAGACAATTTTTTCATAAAATTTGTTTCTCTTAAAATTTGGCTTATAATTAACTTATAGTTCGGATTAGGAAATATACAAGATGCTTAAAAAACCCGAGCAATTAAACGAAGCAAGGCGCGTATTTGTATCGGCTAGAGCTAAATATGCCGGCACAGCAAAAGTATTATCGATTAATGAAATTGGAAAGATATTAGAACAATTGCAGCATTCAATAGAACTTGCTCAGAATACAGAAAAGACTATGCTAGAAGCAAAAAAGCTTTATTTAGATATAATACAAGAAAATCAAGCCGCTTTATTGGAAGTTGGTAATAAACATTACCTTACTAACCAGGAGTTAGTTACAGGATACGCTAGTCTATTAGAACTCCGTGCTTATCAGAAGATCCCAAGAATCACGGAAAATTGTATTAAAGGTACTATTAAGCAACTAGAACTTGCTTTAAACACTGATGCCGTTAATCCCCATGATCTCAGATCAGCCAAAAACATGGTCAATTTTAAGATAGGCGGACACTCGCACGCGCCTAACTAAGGTGCCGGCCATACGCAAATCTGAACAATTTAAAAGTTGAGGATAATAGCTAAAACAAAAAACAATCCCTTACCACAGCTGGTGGCAGCAATAACTAAGCCCACAAATTGCTAACCTTAGTTTCAGAGCAGGTCTGCCAAGGAGTTCGACATACAATGCTTATTGGAACATAACAAATATTATTGCAACTAGCCTGCATCCCTAGACTTCTGCTTGTATTTTCAACAATTAGCCCATACAGTTGATGGATCTAATAAGTAAATGATCTTCTTTCGTAAAGGGGTAAAATGGGGGATAAGTGATAATGGCTTTATCGGTAAAACCCTGGGTGTTTGTTATATGTAGAAGAAGGCCATATTATTTATGATTAAGCGGGGCACGCTTACGTAAACAATAGGCCACTCCAAAAAAAAGCCATAAAATGATGACAATAGTCGTACTTTTAATAAGCTGTAAGGGGGTATTGCCATGCCTGGCGATGATTTCTCCACTCAGTACGGCGGTTTCAAATTGGGGTAGGGTTTTAATTCTAGCGCCATATTCATTAATGATAGCCGTTATCCCATCATTGGTGCTGACCAAGGCCGAGCGTTGCGTTGCCAAGGCACGAAACTGCGCTATTTGTAAATGCTGTGCCGGAGCAAAAGATTCTCCAAACCAAGCATCATTACTTACCGTAATTAAAAAATCGGTCTCGGTGGGTATGCGTTCCACCAGATTAGCATAGGCAATTTCATAGCAAATAAACGGGGCAATGGTAAAGCCATTCACTTTTAGGGCCG
>JAQSXL010000168.1 GCA_029256685.1 Gammaproteobacteria bacterium
AAGGCTTGTCGTATCTAGATGATTCAGCTCTGACAGTAAGTTGTTCTCCAACACCGTCTCAAACGCGACTTCGCCATAGAGCTTAGTACTCCCATAACGCGCTATCTCATCCAGCGTATGGCTTAACGTATGATTTGTGATATCCGCAGCACCTATGCTATCACCCAATAAAGCTTCAACAGGCTTACTGGCAAAGAATTGATGGCTTAAATACAACCGCCTATTCGTAAATCCTAAGCCATTCAATAGCATCGCCACTACCGCTTGCCCCGGACTCACCTTGCGCTGTGGGTCTACGTTCAACCGCTTATTTATCCGCTCCGCTAGCTTCAAATCTTTGCATACTGCCGCTACCAATCCATGATGGTCCATCGCTTGCGCTTGAACCTCTTCGCCTGCCACCTCGAACATTTGCAATACCTATGAGGATAAAAGCCTTACCCTAATTCAGCTTAGGCAGCTCGTACATCCTTTTAACTAGGCTAATTACTAAAATTTACTCTAGGGGGGTATAAATGTGGGATCAAAGACTAGTTACCTGTTATTAGTGAGATAGGGTTGGTACTTTGATAATATTCCTCTGTTTTTGTTAGAGAATCAACATAAGCGTAGTCTTCGTTGTGATGCTTATCGGTTAAAGATATTAGATGCCTTTATTGGGGATCTGTTTTTAGAAAGCATCCACATGGGTACATTGCAGGCTTATATAGAAGCAAGACGTGAGGAGGGTGTTAAAACCCACACTATCAATCATGGCTTGCAGGTCGTGCGGCATATCCTTAATCTAGCGGCAGGCGAGTGGGTGGATGAATACGGCTTAACCTGGTTGGTTTCTGCGCCTAAAATTAAATTGCTGCCTGAGCCAGACAATCGTAAGCCTTATCCTTTAAATTGGGATGAGCAAGAACAGCTGTTTGCTGTATTGCCTGATTATTTAAAAGAAATGGCATTGTTTGAATTTACTAGTGTTAGATGGTGGCCAGAGACAGAATCGAACTGTCGACACGAGGATTTTCAGTCCTCTGCTCTACCGACTGAGCTATCTGGCCAACCGAGTCGGTTATTAAACCTATTGTTGGCTTTTAAGTCAAGCATTTTCTTCAGGTGGTATATAACCAGAAGGTTTACTGCTTCCTTCACCAAATAAAAATTTTTCCATTTCCTTGGCTAAAAACTCGCGAGCTTCGGCATCGGCAAGAGTCAACCGATATTCATTGATCAGCATGGTCTGATGTTTTAGCCATAGGCTCCAAGCCTCTTGGCTAATAGAATCATAGATACGCTTACCAAGTTCACCGGGATAGGGCAGAAAGGCCAAGCCAGGAGCTTGTTTGTTAAGTTTATTACAATAAATAATACGTGACATAAATAGAACCTTATTAATTTGGACCCAATCTTAAATAGTTCTAAAATAGAAGACAAGTTTAATTTAGAAATTAATAAGGTGCGCGAAAGATTTTTTTATGGTAAAAGGCTTAATATTTTGTTAAGGTTTCTTTGTTATAGTGCAACTATGTAGTACTAGGGGATCTTAATATGAGTATATTTAACAAAAAACATCCGAGAATTTTATCCAGAGAAGACTTGTTAAATTATTGCAAGCCATTAGGACTCGAACCCGCTTCATTTAACGATTTATCGGATGAGCAGATAGTAGCAGAGGTTAGAAAAAATTATAAAAAGCTTGCTGTTATGTATCATCCCGACAAGGGCGGCAATCAAGAAAAATTTAAACAAATTAATAATGCTCATGAAGGGTTAACAGCCGCATTTACCCCCGCAATTCAAACGGTGTTTGGTATTTCCTCCACATTTAATTTTTCCAATATTAAGAGACTTTCTCAAGTGAGAATGTCGGAAGAGGCTAACTGTGAAAATAAACTAGCGCAGCGACTAAAACCAGTGTTAGATAAAGCCTACGAGAATTACCAATCGTGCCAAAAAGAAGCCGCAAAGGCCTATGGCGAGTCTTACAAAAGCTATTGTGAAATAGTAGTTCAAAAGAACCAGCAGCGCAAAGAAGTACAAGAGCTGCTGAAATTGTATAAGCAAAATGTAAGGTACAAGGCTTTATATGAAATCCAAACTATTGATCAGGTTAAATCGGGTAATTCTATAATCGCTCAGGAAAGTAACAAACTGCTTACTGATACGGAAAACTTAATCAATACTCAAAAAGAACAACTATTAAATCAACAAAAAGACCAAGTTGTTAAGTTATTTGATGGTTTTTATGAGCATGAAAAAAATTTGCATAGGTTGCAAAGAGCCAATGATTATTTGAAAAGCGAGTTCCTCATTACACGTTCGCAAATTAAAAGCACCGGCCGTTTAATTGCAGATTTTTTCAAAAACCCCTTTTCCTTTGGCTACTATAAAAATATAGAGTTAAAAACCAACTTGAAAACCTTGGAACAAACAATTAATGTCAATGAACACCAGATTAAAAATCAGATTAGTATAGCTAAGGAACAAGAGGCAAAAATAGAAAGTGAGATAAAAAAACATGAGCCGCAAAAACCTCAAACCGAGACAGGCTGGAGAGAGCTAAAGGCTAGCTGTCGGATACGGTCTAAAGAAAATTGGCTTCAATTGTGCGAAATCCGGAAATTTAGAGAAAAGCTAACTAAGCATGATCATGAATATCAAACAGAAATGGCAACAATAAGAGAAACGTATGAGGCGGCTATTAAAGAACGTAAACCTGTAAAAATTCCGGCCGATAGAAGTTGCCTACTCTCTCTTAATATTTTTGCTAAATGTGATGGACAAGCAACCACCCAGGTAGAACCCTCTTTACCAACCATTACATATGGTTGTTAAATATAAACAAAGCTGCTGGGGTTGTTGACTACGGCAGATTATAAACGACGTTAGACAGCTTTCTAAAAACGTGTATTTTAAAACATGTCTAGGGTTTTCTAATGGCAAAAAGTGCTTGTTAGGTTAAGTTTTGTAGGAGTTTTTTAACCGGCGCAGCCAAACCACCTAGTGTTTTATCGATTTCATACCAACAGGTTTCTTGATCGTTAACCATAGCTTGCCAAGCCGTTACTCTTACCAAAATTGGCGTGATGTCTAAGTGAAAATGGCTGAAGGTATGCCTAAAACTGGGTAGCTGTTCTACTTTGCCAATAGTGCATTGATAGTTTTGTTGGCACCACTCATTTAGTTCAATCTCGCCTCTATATTCTGGAAATCCCCATAAACCACCCCAAATGCCTACCGGCGGGCGCTTTTCGAGTAAAAACCGGCCATTATGATGTAGCAAAATAAATTGGGTTAGTTTAATGGGAAGCTGTTTGGCTGGTTTTGGCCAAGGTAACTCATGAGTCCTATCTTGTTGATAAGCCAGGCAATGGTTTTGTAATGGGCATAAACTGCATTTGGGTTTACTGCGGGTGCAAATCATGGCGCCAAGGTCCATCATGGCCTGCGTATAGACCGCGGTGTTCAGCTGGGGCATATAATATTCGGCAATTTGCCAAAGTTGTTTTTGTACCTTATTTTCACCTGGCCAGCCTGCAATGCCAGCAAAGCGGCAAAGTAGCCGTTTTACATTGCCATCTAAAATAGGCGTGGCTTGGCCTTGGCTAATGGCAAGGATGGCGCCGGCGGTTGAACGGCCAATGCCCGATAATTGCTGTAATTCAGCTATCGTTGTTGGAAACTCACCCTGATAATCATCGGCAATTATTTGTGCCGCCTTATGTAGATTACGAGCTCTGGCGTAGTAGCCCAGTCCAGTCCAGAAATGCAGCACCGCATCTATGGGTGCTGTTGCCAAATCCTGGACAGTAGGGAAGTGAGCCATAAACCGTTGGAAATAAGGTATAACGGTAGAGACTTGGGTTTGCTGTAGCATAATTTCGGAAATCCATACCCGATAAGGTGTGATGTTTTGTTGCCATGGCAAATGTTTACGGCCATATTTGGCAAACCAATCGAGTACTAGCTGCTGAAAAATTAGGTTGTTAAATTGCATCATGGATGGGTTAAAGGTTTTTAGCGATCTTACTATAAAATTTGGTTAATAACCAAGTTCAAGCCGTATGAATAGTTAACTATTCATACGGCTTGATTAGGGGCTGTTGACATTTCTACTATGCTGGGCGTAAAACCTTGATTTTCTGTGTTCCCCTGCTCATTGACTTCTATGTCAACTGCGCTGCGGTACTCAAAAATCAATGCTTTCCACTCCAGCCTAGCGAAATGTCAACAGCCCCTAATTTACTTAAACAATCCATCTAACGCTTGTTTGAGTTGTTTACCGGTATCTCCGCTTAAATTCTTCTTAAGTTGCGCGCCTAGATCATCGGCATGGTTATTGAATTGTTGTTTAAGAAGCGCTTTGGC
>JAQSXL010000169.1 GCA_029256685.1 Gammaproteobacteria bacterium
AAAAAGCGGGTTGAAGACCGTGCGCCCGTGCCTTATTTAATTAAAGAGGCATGGTTTGCTGGCATGCCATTTTATGTTGACGAACGAGTACTGATTCCACGTTCGCCTATAGCCGAATTGATCGAGCAGCAATTTACGCCTTGGATAGATCCAGAGCAAGTGTATTCTATTCTAGATTTATGTACGGGGAGTGGTTGTATAGCCATTGCCTGCGCCGCGGCTTTTCCTGAAGCCCAGGTAGATGCTGTCGACTTGGCTGAAAATGCGCTGGCTGTAGCAGAACACAATGTTGCCAAACACCAACTTGAGCAGCGGGTCAAAACTTATTATTCTGATTTGTTTTCGGCTTTACCCGCAAAACGTTATGATATTATTGTGAGTAATCCGCCTTATGTTGCCGACGCTGAAATGCAAGTTTTACCTGCCGAATACCGGCATGAGCCTGAATTTGCTTTAGCCGCTGAGGATGAGGGATTGGCTATTGCCTGTAATATTTTACGGCAAGCGGCCGACTACTTATCAGAAAATGGAATTTTGGTCGTTGAAGTAGGCAATAGTGAAGAAGCGTTAGTAGCGCGTTTTCCCGAAGTGCCTTTTACCTGGTTAGATTTTGAACGGGGCGGGCACGGTGTGTTTTTACTGACGGCGGAACAAGTTAGGAAATACCAGCCTTATTTCCACTAGACCATCTGTAATAAGGTATTACAGTATTTTATTATAAAATACAAAAAATTTCGAGTGAAGTGAGCGATGGCGAGTAATACATTGGGCAGGTTATTTTCAGTTACGACTTTTGGCGAAAGCCACGGGCTTGCCATGGGTTGTATTGTTGATGGATGTCCGCCGGGTTTATCCCTTTGTGAGTCAGATATTCAAACTGAATTAGAACGTCGCCGACCCGGTAGCTCACCTTTTGTTTCGCAGCGACGCGAATCCGATATCGTACAAATCCTTTCTGGCATCCACGAGGGCAAAACGACAGGCACCGCAATTGGCTTACTGATTGCTAATCGGGATGCTAAGAGTAAAGATTATGCTGAGCTAAAAAACGTTTTTAGACCGGGGCATGCCGATTACACCTATCATGCTAAATATGGAATTCGCGATCATCGAGGTGGGGGGCGTGCCTCTGCGCGTGAAACCGTCTCTTGGGTTGCGGCAGGAGCCATTGCCAAAAAATATCTGCAAACGTATCATAACCTTACTATACAAGCCTGCCTTATCCAAATGGGCGATATTTTAGCGGAACAATTGAATTGGCCAGTCGCCGCGGATAATCCCTTCTTTTTTGCCGACCCAACGAAATTAGGGGAATTAGAGGCAAAAATTAGCGAGCTTAGGCGTGCAGGTGATTCTATAGGTGCCAAATTGCGGATTAAGGCTGTCAATGTGCCTAGGGGATTAGGCGAGCCTATCTTTCATAAGCTGAGTGCAGATATAGCCCATGCAATGTTAACCATTAATGCGGTCAGAGCCGTAGAAATTGGAGATGGTTTTGCTTGTGTTGAACAAAAAGGCAGTGAACATAGAGATGAAATGACGCCTACCGGTTTTAGCTCTAACCATGCCGGTGGGATTTTAGGTGGCATTAGTACTGGCCAAGATATTATAGTCACTATCGCAATTAAGCCAGCCTCGAGTATTCGTATTCCAGCAAAAACCATTGATAAAGACGGACAATCCACGACCGTCGTTACTAAGGGGCGGCATGATCCCTGTGTAGGGATACGTGCAGTGCCTATTGCCGAGGCTATGCTAGCTTTGGTTTTAATGGACCATATATTAGCCGATCAAGCTCAAAATTTTCATAGGTATCAGCATGAATAAAAGAATAGATATTGCCGTAGTTGGGGCAACAGGTGCGGTAGGGAGAACGATGTTAGCCATTTTGGCTGAACGTAAGTTTCCCGTAGGTAAAATTTATGTCTTAGCCAGTGAGCATTCTGCTGGCAAAACGATTAGTTTTGCTAACCAAAATCTGCTAGTGACACCATTAGCCCATTTTGATTTTCGCCAAGTACAAATCGCCTTATTCTCAGCAGGTGGATCGGTTTCAGCCGATTATGCACCAATTGCGGCACAAGCAGGTTGTATAGTTATCGATAATTCTTCTCATTTTCGTTATCAAAAAACCATTCCTTTGGTGGTAAGCGAAGTAAATCCCGAACAATTGGTTCACTATAAAAATCATAATCTGATTGCCAATCCCAACTGCTCTACCATGCAAATGTTAGTGGCCCTAAAACCCATTTATGATGCGGTAGGTATTGAAAGGATTAATGTGGCAACTTACCAATCGGTTTCGGGCGCGGGGCAACTTGCGGTTAATGAACTCTATGATCAAACCACTAAGGTATTAGCCGGCCAATCTATTGAAGCCGAGCTATTACATCAACCCATTGCTTTTAATGTTATACCGCATATCGCTGCTTTTCTGGATAATGGTTATACCCAAGAAGAAATGAAAATGATTTGGGAAACCCAGAAAATTTTAGCCGATAACAACCTTAAGGTAAATCCAACGGCGGTTCGGGTACCCGTGGTTTGTGGTCATTCAGAAGCCTTACATATTGAAACCCGTGAAAAGATAACGGCCAAGCAGGCACGTGCTTTGCTAACAGAGGCGCCAGGTGTTAAGTTAATGGATGAGCCTAGCGCCGCAATTTATCCTACACCCGCCCAGCATGCCAGTGGAACCGATTGGGTGTATGTGGGAAGAGTGCGGGAAGATCTATCTCACCCCAGAGGGTTGAATCTATGGGTAGTCAGCGATAATTTGCGCAAAGGCGCCGCTTTAAATGCGGTACAAATTGCCGAGCTTTTAGTTAAAGATTATTTATAATTTTAAGCCTAACTAAGCTTCCAATTTAGCATTAACCTTTTGCTAGGAGTTTACATGAATTATTCACATCAATTTATAGATGGCGGTCGGTCAATTTTGCCAGTAGGAAAAGTAGTCTGTGTGGGTAGGAATTATGTGGAGCATGCTAGGGAATTAAATAATCCCGTGCCTAGCGAACCCCTGTTGTTTATGAAGCCGGCTACAGCACTAAGCGCGATGAGCGAGCTCATTCGAATACCCGCCTATTCCAATGACTGTCAACACGAGATTGAATTGGCTATTTTAATGGGTAAGAAATTATCGTCTGCTACTATTGACGAGGTTAAGGGGGCCATAGCAGGTTATGGTTTAGCACTCGATCTAACCCTGCGGGATATCCAGCAACACTTAAAACAACAAGGTCAGCCCTGGGAACGAGCTAAGGCCTTCGATGGTTCTTGTCCCATAACGCCTTTTGTTAAGCCAGAGGCCATAGCTAATGCTCAGGAACTAGAATTTAGCTTAAGCATTAATAAGGCCGTTAAACAACAAGGTAATAGCCGAGAGATGCTTTGGCCTATTCAGCAATTGCTGGCGCATATCTCAACTTACTTTACCTTAATGCCCGGCGACATTGTTCTCACCGGAACCCCCTCAGGCGTAGGGCCTTTGCGGGCTGGTGACCAACTAGTCCTTGAGTTAGCGCGGCAATATCGTTTTACTACTCAAGTGATGGCTAATCCCCATTCTTTTAAATAAGCTGCCACTTACTGCAGCATATTTTAAATGCTTACTTTGTGCAGCCATTAGTAGAAGAAAATGATATAATAGAGTCTAGCAAAATTGAATCAACAGCCCATGCACAACAACTTAAACAACAGGGTTTATTTAAATCAACACCTAAGAAAGAGACTACAAGCACAAATCGGCAATCTGAGGAATTAGAACAGTCACAAGACCAACAAAACCCTAAAAATAGCGATATATAAATATTGTTTTTGCAAGAGGAGATGGATTATGTTTGGCTTTTTTACCCCCCTGCGCGCTTGTTTGAAAGTTCGGCTAGAAGATTATCCGCTACATGGTCCCGCTAGCTCAGGTAATGCTAAATTACTTAACCACCTGTTAGAAAACCATAAAAAATATATTGATACCGATGAATATCAATATGGTATGACGCCTTTACATTCCGCACTTTATAATTATCATTATGTAAGTATGACTGTGTTATTAGATCATGGTGCTTACCATTCGCCTAGAGTTGAAGGAGCACGTAATTGGACTCCTTTACATACAGCCATTCATGAAGATGATTATACAGCCATCCGTCTATTATTAGTTTATGGCGCTAGCCTTAAAGTTAAAGATAAACATGGGCATACCCCCGAATTTTATATTACTAACCGCATAGAATTTAATAATGATCATAAACCCAGCTTAAAATCCGTAAACAAGCCGGTATTACAGAGCATGATTAGCGAAACCTGTACTATTAAAAAGACATTCGATACCTATAACCATAAGCTAG
>JAQSXL010000170.1 GCA_029256685.1 Gammaproteobacteria bacterium
ATGACATTAAAGCGTTTTTTACCTGAAAAAAGCCGGGCTTGGTTTAGTGAACGTCAGGTGGCTATTGTGCCACCCACCTTAGAAGAACACTTGTTTGCTTATAAAGAGAATCATCCGATGTTTGTCGAGTCGTCGGAATTGATTAAAGCCTATGAAGAGGTAAAAGACCTGTTTAAAAACGATATTCAGTTTGATCCTTATTGGCAATTAGGCTTAATTAAAAAGGGCAGGAGCAATTATCAGGTCAATTATCAGGCGGAAGCGGTGGATATCAAGGCGGCTTACAGGCGCTTAGCGTTAGAGCATCATCCGGACAGGCCCCATACTGTAGCAAACCCCGACTATGATTTTGCCGAGATAGCTAAAGCGTATCATTTTTTGTTATGCCCATTACGCCGTAGGCTTTGGATCAAGCAATGTAATGATCCGATATTGGGAGGCGAATCGTTATCAACCCATGCCCGTAGAAGAACGGCGCAATTAGCAAGGTTTGAACAAAGACAAGCCGAGCAGGGCCGAAAGCAAGCCGAGCAGGACCGAAAGCAAGCCGAGTTAGACAAAGGGCTAGATGAGATAAGCGAGCAAATAGCTGAAATTAAGCGGTTCTTAGGCTTACCGATAAAGCAAAGGAATTCAGCTCTTTCGCCAATGTCTAACGATGTAGCCGATAGAGTGGCATCAACAGATAAACTGTCACGCTTTAAGCCTTCAAGCGCTATGCAGATTAAAAAAACCTTATATAAAAGCGTATTTTTTGAACCTGCTACCTTCTTAAAGACACAGGAAAACCTTATAATAGAAGATAATTTTATGTCAGGAAACAAGGCTGAGCATGAAATTACCAAGCCTGAAAGGCAAGGCGTACTATAGTTGAAGGTCTATTGCAAAGCTCAATAAAATCTAATAAAGATAATATAATAGAGTTCAAAACCCTCAGTGGTGAGAGAGTGTTTTCAAACTCTACTATGCTGCATAAACCGCTGATTTTCTGCGCTACGCTGCTCATGTACTTTATATACACTGCGCTGCGGTTCTCGAAAATCAGCCCTTTCTGACTCAGCCTAGCGAGTTTGAGAACACTCTCTGAGACAAGGTCGCTACAAAAATTTGTGAAAAAACGCAGCTGATCGCAAACTAGCTTTTGCGTATATTTGGCAAGACGTTTATTTAATTCGGCAACACTAGAAACCTTATTAGATTCCAATACTAAAGGCCTAAGTATAGTTTGCCAGTCAAAAGCAAATTTTTGTTTGGCCAATAATTTATAGGCTCGCGATTGCTGTAGCTTAAGAGGACCCTCGGCACTGCCCAAGTGATTAGCCGCAATGCTTGAAGCATAGCCTATGCGATTAATTTTTGTTAGCCTCACCAAGCTGTTTTTTGCCTAGGTTTTATGAGTTTAAGCTTAGAAATAACTCAAAGTAACTTGTTAATAGTTTCATCTTTTTCTTGCCACAATTGGTTAATGCGTTCTTGGAACTGTTGGCGAAATACCTTGTCTTCTAAATAATCGCCTGCCCACGCCTCGGTGATAGGTAAGGTCCGAATTTTCACGGTAACTTTGGTTATCTTACCACAACAAAAATCCCAAAAATTTGCCCGATGTGGCGAGTAAACCAGGGTAACATCCAAAATTTCTTTAATTTGACCATCCATCGCAGATAAGGTAAAAGCAATTCCACCTGCCTTAGGTTTTAATAAATGTTGGTAAGGTGACTTTTGTTTTTGATATTTAGTTGGTCGAAAACGAGTGCCTTCGGCAAAATTAATTAAGGTAATTGGAGTATGTTTAAATTTTTCACAGGTTTTGCGAGTGGTCGCTATATCTTGTAAACGCAGTTCGGGATGGCGAGCAATGGCTGTAGAACTATGCCGTCTCATAAAAGGAAAATCTAAAATCCAGCAGGCTTGGCCTAGCAAAGGTACCCAACGTAATTCTTCTTTTAGAAAATAACGTATAGGTGAAATTTTAGTAACCAATACCTTAAATAACACTAGAATATCGGTCCAGGCCTGATGATTCGCGAGAAGTAAATACCATGTTTTAGGGTTTAAGGTTTCTAATCCTTCTATATCCCATTGGATGCGGGTGGTAAGGCGCATCACTATAGTATTACCGACTACCCAACTCGGAGATACGATATTTAATGCGGGTTGCCAAGCCCGGCGCCATTTTTGATTGGGAATTATCCATTTACATAGCGCAACCAAAAACAAATAGGTAAACCATAGTACAAAGTTAATACTATATAAAAGTATGGCTATGACACCCACCATAGGTTTAGGTAACCAAGTCAACATCATTAATCCTCAAGATAAGTATAGCCGCTTAATCCCGCCGCTAATTCGGTAAAATATTGCTCGAATTGGATGGGGCTTAACTTGGCATTTTGCAATTGATTACGGTAAGCCTCTAGCAATTTATCTATATTGAAGTGTACAGTACTCAATACATTACCCACAGTTTCTCCTTTTACGGGTTCTACCAGCTGATAATTACCGCTGTCAGTCAATTCAACATGCACCGAATCGGTATCTCCAAATAAATTATGCAGATCACCCAGAATTTCCTGATAGGCGCCCACTAAAAAAATACCTAATAAATAAGGGTTCTTAGGATTAAAGGGAGGCAGGGGTAGCGTTTTTTCCAAACTTTGACCATCAATATAGTTACTAATGCAGCCATCGGAATCACACGTTAAATCTTGTAATTTTCCTCTTAAAATGGGCGCCTCATCGAGATGAGTCAGTGGAATAATGGGGAAAATTTGGTTGATAGCCCAAACATCGGGTAAGGATTGGAATACGGAAAAATTACAAAAGAATTTAGCCGCTAGCTTTTCATTAAGCTCATCTAATACTTCCCGGTGAACTCGCTTATTAGGTTGTAGTAAATCTTTAATAGTTAAGCAAGCAGAGGTATAAAGCTCTTCCGCTCTTGCCCGTTCTTGTAAATTCAATAAGCCATGAATGTACATGCTATGGGCCTCACTCAACCAATAGCAAACATCATGATAAACTTCCAACGCATTACGTGCAGAAAGTCGATTTAGACTATCCCATAGATCTTTAATAACCACGGGTTCATTTTCTTGCGCGGGCTGAATAGTAGCAGGAACCATGGGTTGCTCAGTTTCGGTGATATTAGTGATGAGTACCGCATGATGCGCTGTCATGGCCCGGCCACATTCTGTGAAAATACCAGGATGGGGTAAGTGATGAGTCTGACAAATTTCGGTTAAAGCCGCTACCACATTGTTAGCATATTCTTGCAGCGTATAATTCATTGAGCAAAAACTGCGGGAGCTGGTACCTTCATAATCAACGCCTAGCCCCCCACCGACATCTACATAACGAATGTTGGCACCCAACTGATGCAGCTCCGCATAATAACGAGCGCACTCATGCATACCGCGCTGGATATCGCGAATATTGGCAATCTGTGAACCAATGTGGCAATGTAGCAATTCTAAGCAAGCTAATTGGTCGGCTTGTTGAAGCTGTTCAACGACGTGTAATACTTGAGCTGCCGATAAGCCAAACTTTGCCTTTTCTCCACCGGTATTTTGCCACTTACCAGCACCAATTGACGCGGTGCGAATCCGAATCCCCAGTTTAGGAACGATGCCTAGTTTTTTAGCTTCTGCTAAAATAAGAGGGAGTTCTGATATTTTTTCAATAATAATATAAACCTGATGACCCAATTGCCGGCCAATCAAAGCCATGCGTATATATTCCCGATCTTTATAGCCATTACAAATAATAATGGTGCCGGGCTTAGTTGCTAAAGCTAGTACAGCCATTAACTCTGGTTTACTACCCGCTTCTAGCCCCGTGACAAACTGTTCTTTATGGTGAATTTTCTCAACCACGCGTCGTTGTTGATTGACCTTTATCGGATAAATTGCCGTGTAAGTATTTTGATAGGCATAGTGTGATATGGCGGCTGCAAAAGCCGTATTTAAAGCCTTCACCCGATGTTTTAAAATATCGGTAAATCGGACTAAAACAGGCAATGATAAGCCCCGCGCAAGAATAGCGGGTATCAGTTCTGCTACATTAATTCCAGGTTGTTTCCGCTCGCCATCAGGGAAGGCAACCAGTTGGCCTTGAGTATTAATATCAAAATAGCCGGCGCTCCAGTGTTCAATATTGTATGTTTCACGTGCTTTTGCAATGGTCCAGTTTGTCACTCTGTCACCTATATAATTATCTGATTATTCATGTATGATATACTCAAAATAGATAAGTTTTTGTTATAAATACCGAAAATTTATCTATTTTGAGTATATATGAATGTGCTAACTTTTAAAGAGTTAATGAGGGTTAAAATGAT
>JAQSXL010000171.1 GCA_029256685.1 Gammaproteobacteria bacterium
GGCAAAGTTGTAGCCAGTTATAATCATTTGGTTTCTCGCGAAATTAAGGGAACTACCGTAACGCGAAGCGGTAGTGCCGATGATCCTGCTTACCTCATACAACAAAAAGATAGCAGCGAGGTGATTAAACTGCATTCCGAGTTGGCTCCACTAAGCAGCTCTAAGTAAATAAATACATAAACCAATAAAACCAAGTAATATCAAGGCTAATAAGCCCATGGTAGAAAAGCTTTTGCTTAAATTTTCTTTAGATAACATCTCGGGATTAGCTCGTAATGCTCTAAAGCTTAACCAAACTAAAACAAGCGCCACAATAATGGCCAGTATTTTACCCCATTCCATGTTTTTCCCTCTTTTTACGCCATACCCACTAAAATATGTTCAGCTTCGCGAAGCTAGAACATATTTATCCTCCGCCAATTATATCGCTTATCGTTACGAAATGGCTATGTTAAAATAATCCACTTTCACGTTTAAGGATTGGATTACGAACTATGCTAATGAGAATACAACGTTTTTTTATTGCAGATTTTTTTGTCTTAGTCGTCTTGGGAATTACAGGTTTGATAGGTAATGCCCAGGCTGAAAATCCACCCGCATTAAATGCGCTAGCGATAACCAAACCCGCAAGGCCAGTCATTATTCCCTCCATGCCAGAGTTAAATGCCAAAAGCTATGTACTTATGGATTATAGCACGGGTAAGGTATTAGCCGCTAAAGATCCCGATGCAAAACTGCCTCCTGCTAGTATGACTAAAATGATGTCTATGTATGTTATTTCTGAGACTTTACAAAATGGTCAGATTAAAATGGATGACCAAGTTAGAGTGAGCAAAGAAGCCACAACGGTTAAAGGTTCTACCATGTTTTTGCGCCAGGGGCAGGTTGTTTCTGTTAAAGAACTGATTCGCGGTATTATTACCGTATCAGGCAATGATGCAACTGTTGCAATGGCTGAGCATGTTGCCGGTAGCCAAAATGCCTTTGTAAGCCTGATGAATCAAGAAGCCCAACAACTGGGTTTGCAAGGCAGTCATTTTATGGATACCACCGGTATGCCCGATCCCGAGCACTATAGCACCGCACGCGATTTAGCAACTTTAGCTATGCACATTATTAGGGATTATCCCGATCATTATGAATGGTACTCCGATAAAGAATTCACTTTTAACGGCATCCGACAAACTAACCGTAACCGTTTGCTTTGGTTAGATTCATCCGTAGATGGCATCAAAACAGGACATACCGAAGAAGCGGGTTTTTGTTTAGCGGCTTCGGCTAAAAAAGGCGATATGCGTTTAATCGCAGTGGTGTTAGGAACACCTAGTAATAATGCGCGTACCGATAATACTGAAAGATTACTTACTTATGGTTTTCGTTTCTATGAAACCAATAAACTTTATGATGCGGGTAAAGTATTAGCAAATCCACGGGTATGGCAAGGTCAACTTTCGAACCTGCCTGTAGGGCTTGCTAGCGATTTAAACGTAACTATACCTCGTGGTCAGTATGACAAATTACAGGCCAGCCTCGAGCTAACCGATGGCTTAAAAGCGCCTATTCAAAAAGGCCAACAAGTTGGACGAGTTAAGGTCACGTTGAATGGTGAAGAAGTAGCCTCCGCTCCAGTATTGGCTTTACAGGATAATGCAAAAGGTGGTTTATGGACGCGTATGATTGATAGCATTTCATTAGCCCTACATAATTTATTTAGTAAGAGCAACAAGTCATGATTGAAGAACGGGAAACCTTGTTAGAATTCCCCTGTGATTTTCCAATTAAAGTTTTTGGTTTAGCCAATGCCGAGTTTGAGTCGGTAGCTTATACTATTGTGCGTAAGCACGTATCTGAGTTAGCCGAGAATGCTATTGCCATGCGTTATAGCAAAGATAGTAAATATTTAGCTTTAACTATTGTGGTAAAGGTGTCTTCCCAAGCTCAATTGGATGCAATTTATAGCGAGCTTTCTGCGCATAAAGCCATTTTGATGGCTTTATAACTGTGAAAGAAACGTTATATATTCGTGAATTGGGATTACAAGAGTATCTGCCCGTATGGGCCGCGATGCGCCAATTCACGGATAAGCGCCAAGCCGATACGGGCGATGAATTATGGTTGGTTGAGCATCCAGCGATTTTTACTTTAGGTCAGGCTGGAAAGGAAGCCCATATTTTGAATCCCGGTACAATTCCCGTAGTACGTACCGATAGAGGTGGTCAAGTTACTTATCATGGGCCGGGCCAATTGGTTGCCTATGTCTTGCTTGATTTACGGCGTTGCGGGATGGGCGTTCGGCAATTAGTAGCAACGCTTGAGCAAATTATTATTACATTATTAGCTGATTATCAAATTAAAGCGATGAATAAATGTGATGCGCCAGGCGTATATGTTGAGGGTGAAAAAATTTGTTCCATAGGTTTGCGGGTAAGAAGAGGTTGCACTTATCATGGCCTGGCTTTAAATTTTGCTATGGATCTTAAGCCATTTACCCAAATCAATCCCTGTGGTTTTAGTAATTTAACTATGACGCAGTTTACACGTTATGTTAAAGAGGTTTCTAAGCCGCAAATTATCACGCAACTTATTGCATACATGGTTAAAAAACTAGGTTATACTAGCGCCCATGTATTAGCCTCAGAAAATAGCGAACTATTAGCGGTGGGAGTACACAATGTCTGAGATCTCAAATTCTACTACCAATAAACTGCGCGGCGCTGAAAAATTAGCTAGAATTCCCATTAAAATCGAGCCCACGACCGCTGAAACCATTTTGCGCAAGCCAGATTGGATTAGGATTCGCATGCCAGCCTCTAATGCGGTTGCAAACTTAAAGCAAGTTCTGCGTGAAAACAAATTGGTTACCGTTTGTGAAGAGGCCTCTTGTCCTAATTTAACCGAATGCTTCAGTCATGGCACGGCTACTTTTATGATTATGGGAGATAAGTGTACCCGCCGTTGTAGCTTTTGTGATGTAGCCCATGGTAAGCCAGATCCTCTTGATCAACAAGAGCCAGCAAATCTTGCCAAAACAATTGCTGAAATGAACTTAAAATATGTGGTGATTACCTCCGTCGATAGAGATGATTTGCGTGATGGGGGAGCCGGCCATTTTTCAGCTTGTTTATCCGCCATTCGTGAAAAAATGTCAGCGATTAAAATTGAAGTTTTAGTGCCTGATTTTCGCGGTAGAATGGAAGTGGCTTTAGAAAAGCTAAGTCAGCAACCCCCGGATGTATTTAATCATAATATTGAAACAGTACCACGCCTATATAAACAGGCCCGTCCAGGTTCGGATTATCATTGGTCATTACGTTTATTAAAAGAATTTAAGCAGCGTTTTCCTGAGATTCCTACTAAATCCGGGCTTATGCTAGGTTTAGGTGAAACCAATGACGAAGTGATCGCGGTTATGCAGGATATGCGTGAGCATCATATCGATATGTTAACGCTAGGCCAGTATTTACAACCTAGCCGTTACCATATGCCTGTACAACGTTATGTAACGCCAACGGAATTTGCTGAATTTGCACGTATCGCGAAAGATTTAGGGTTTGTGCATGTGGCAAGTGGTCCTCTAGTTCGTTCATCTTATCATGCTGATAAACAAGCTGCGGGAGATAGGGTTAGTTAAATGATGGACTATATTAATTCACTTACAGGGTGGCTTGATTTACACCCTCACTGGGCAGGAATTATTACCTTTTTCATATCCCTTTCCGAGTCTCTAGCCGTGCTTGGGCTTATTGTGCCCGGTTCTGTCATGATGACGACTATAGGAGCGCTTATTGGCTCTGGCGTATTGCCCGTCTGGGAAACTATTATATGGGCCATTTTAGGGGCTGTGGCTGGAGATAGTGCTAGTTATTGGTTAGGCCACCATTATCATGAGCAATTAAAACGTTTTTGGCCGTTTAGAACCCATCCTCAGTGGTTGGAAAGAGGCGAGGCCTTCTTTCTGAAACACGGAGGTAAAAGTGTGTTTATCGCGCGTTTTATAGGCCCTATGCGACCCATTATTCCTGTTGTTGCAGGTATGTTAAGTATGCAGCCTAGACGATTTTTGCTAGCCAATGTTATTTCGGCGATAGCCTGGGCTCCGGCTTATATGATTCCTGGCATATTGCTGGGATTTGCCTCTCTTGAATTGGCGCCCGAAACCTTAACCCGCTTTATTTTTATTTTGCTTGGGGTGTTGTTAGCCATTTGGCTAGGCGCCTGGATTCTACAGCTTATTGGCAGCATAGTATGGCGGCATCTTAGCCACGCTCTCGACCGATTATGGGTGCATTGGGCGCATACTCGTTTTTTAAGGTTGGT
>JAQSXL010000017.1 GCA_029256685.1 Gammaproteobacteria bacterium
ACTACTGGCAGACAAAACCATCTGCTGATAATACTTAATTGCTATTAACAGAATTTGTAGCAGCTAACAAGCCTGTGTTTGACCGTACGCGTACTCAATTCGGTAGTTGATAATGACTATGAAGCATTAGATGAAGAGAGTAACACAGAGAGGATGCAAAGAACGTCTAGGCGGATATGTGGGATAATGTAATCGACTTTAAGGCGAGTTAGCTTAATCCAAGCGCTAACCGCCTTAAACGTCTCAGTAGATCCTGGCCATGAATTAGAATTGTAAAAAACCTCAATCGAAAATATTGTTGCCAATGGCAAAAATATTAGTGGGATCTATGGCCGCTTTGATCGATTGTAAGGCCTTGATGGCGCAAGGCGTCACGGTGTCATTGATATAGGGCTTGCGTAACTTGCCTATACCGTGGTGATGCGAAATGGAGCCTCCATTTGCCAGCACAACTGCCCGACAAGCCGCCTCCAACTCGTGCAAAACCTCTTCCGGATTAGCCATGCCTTTGGTATAAACTGCCAAGGTAAAATAGATACAAACCCCCGTGTGGTAAACTTGGGTGACTCGGTAGGTTAACACGGGCTTAGCAGGCAGTTCACGAGTCAGGTAGTAGTCTTGTATGGTTTGTTTGACAGCTTCGCACACTAGCTGGACGTTACTCCAAGGCACGGTGGTTTCAAATGTTTCACCCAAAATATGCAACTGAAATAAAAAATCTCTGAGATAAGCGATGCCGAAGGTAAGCTGATAACCCTGGTGGCCGTTATTGGCGCCTATTAAAATTCCACCTTGTTTTTTAGCCAAGTTCGCAAGGGTCTTTTTTTGCTGCTTAACCTGCTGCGCACTGCCTTCAAAGGTTATGGTGGCTATGGTCGCCTGGTCAAGGGCAATTTTTTTTAGGCGCGTTAAGATGAAAACCTGGATTTTCTGCCAGAGTTTTTTGCACCAACTGTGGCGAGGCTTTAGGGCAGTCGCAATGCGAAATTGAGTATTATCGACCAGTCTAACGCTGGCGGGTAGGGTTGCGGCGAAATAGAGTTTGCTAAGAAAACTCAAGCCGCAGTCGAAGTTTGGAAATAGGATGGCCAGATATTCCTTGCAGGCAGGCTTAGGATGTATCTTGATGACGGCCTTGGTAATTATTCCTAGATTTCCCTCAGAGCCAAGCACCAGGCGGCGAGGCTCTATGCCCATGGCCACGCGGGGAAAAGAATCCGTGTGCTCTAATTTACCACACGGGGTCAATAAACTGACGTTTTCAACAATATCTTCTATGTTGCCATAACGGTTCTTCTTCATGCCGCTGGCATGTGTGGCAATCCAACCGCCCAGGGTAGAAAATTCAATGCTGTCGGGTTCATGCCCCAATGTGTAACCTTGTTCAGCCAACTGCTGTTCCAGGACGCTACCGGTGATGCCGGCTTGCACGCAGGCACGATTATTTTTTTTATCCAGCCATTCGATTTTGTCCAGTCCTTGCATATTCACCGCGATTATCATGCGCTGTTCTTGTTTAGGCAACTCTAAGGCGCTGCTGACGCTGGTGCCGCCACCATAGGGAATTAAACAGACGTTGTGTTGGTTTGCCAAGGCAATAATGGTGGCTGCCTCACTTTCGCTGGCACAGAAAAATACCATATCTACCACTCTATCCAGCTGTTGGTATAGCACCTTAAACACTTCGGTAGACGTGGTTTGGCCGTGGCTATGTATCAAGCGTACCTTAGGCTCAAAAGAAAATTTAGCGGTGCTAAATGCAGCGTTTAGCGCCGCTAAAAATTCTGCATTGAGATTGGGTTCGGCTACTTGCTGATTGATAGTAGGCTGTTGCAAATCATGTAGGGCAAGTTTTACACCAAACTCCTGTTCCAATAGGGGTATCAGGTAAGGCATTTTATAACCCGCGATAGAATACCGCCCGCCTGTTAATTCTACGCTACGGTCAGGGTGTACGATAAATTGGGTGTCAAGATAACCCCAACCGTGATCTTTTTTTATAGAGGCTGGTTTTGAATGGCTAGCTAAAGTTTGGGCTGAGGGCACGATCTGCTCCTGTAATAAATTGATAATATGGCTTAACAAATGCTTAGGAAGTGGTAAGTCGTCTGCCTTAATGATGGCCGCTATATCTATGGCCCTGGTAAATTTAACGTGAATTCGGTTTGGCCGAATCAATTTTTTTCCTTTAGGCCAGGCTTTAAAACTACCGCTGATATAAACGGGCACTATGGGTAATTGTAGACTGGTAGCCAGGATAATAGCGCCCTTTTTCAAAGGTTGCAGTTCACCCGTGTTGGAACGAGTACCCTCGGGATAGATGATTAAGCCTTTTCCCGTGGTTAAAAACGCCTGGCACAGATCAATGGTATGCTTAAAGCTTAGCTTTTTACTGTACTTGGCATATCGGGCTATGGGTATTAAATGCATTAATCTTTGCAGTATTCTTTTTAACAAAGAGCTGTTATGCCAATAGTCAACGGCAGCAAGCGCGGCTAATTGATTAAATGGCAGGCCACTTGCGTGCATTAATAGAGCCGTATCTAAATGACTACAGTGATTGGCACATAAAATAAAGGAGCCCCGTGGCAAATGTTCTAATCCCGTTACCTTAACCGGCGTATAAAACTTAAAAAGTAGTTTACAATAACCCTGGAACAGGTATCCCAGTAAACTATTAGAGGCTTTATACCGGTGAAAAATTTGGCTATTCATGTCATCATCTCTAAGGCAATGAGCCTGCATCCTCATTGAGGAGGCGCGCTATTTCAGCTATCAGTTCATTGGGCATAATAGTGAGCAAGGGAATATAAACCGTATCCTTCATATAAGCCTGGCACTCCTGTGGGCCTTGTGTAGAGCCGGTTCCGGCGATGGCTCTAAGCTGAGTGGAGTTACGCGTGCAGTCAACGCTTAGCGCTAGAATCTGGTCGATAAGTCTATCGGGAAAATGAGCGGCTACCGCAAACAACCAATTGGTATGACTGGGGTTAGCCAGGCCATGTACCTTCACCCTGGCGTTAAGTAGCGTTTTGATACCGTGTAATTTAGCGGCTCTAAGTTCAAATGCCGATGGGTCGAAGCGTGTCAAGCGTCTGGCAAGTAAGGCTAGTAGTGCGGTGGGCGGCCTACGTCTGATCAGAGTCAATAAATCACCCCCCTTAAAGCCGCGCACGTTTTCAACTATCGCCTTATCGTAGTCTACCCTTCTAAAACGGCAGTAGCGGATGAATAAGCTAAACAATGGCGGTAATAAGATTAATTTAAACAACAAGGTTTTCGCTAGTTTCTTCGCGTACTCGCTGCGTTGCATGATGGGCCATTGATTCTGTAAGACTCGCATACGTTCGAACAAGCACTCGTCCTGAATGTGCAATACCGCACCGCCCAGGGCCGTCGTCGTTTTTATGGTACCGAAACTAAACATTTGCACGGCTGCTTTAGCGTGCCCGCTATAGCCTTGCGGACCGGAAAATACCTGGGCGCAATCCTCGATCAACAAAATATCGGATCGTTGCCTGATAAGGTCGGTCAGACCCTCGAGTTCTATGACGGCCCCGTACAGATGGGCGACGACGATGAGTTTGGTTTTTTCACTAATGGCCGCACGTAAGCCGTTTTCTTTTATCGTTAAGGTGCGCATATCGAGGTCAATGGGGACCACGGTTAGCTCATGTTTTTCTGCAAGCTTGGGCATATCGGGAATGGTGATGCCGGTCATGATGATCTCACTGCCGGCTGGCAGCTTGAGCGCACTTAAGAGTAAATCAAAGCCGGAACGCACCGATAGACACGGCAGTGAATGCGGGTTACCAGCAAAGACCGTTGCTATCGTTTGTTGGATTTTTGCCGAATGGCCGGTAGGCTTCAGGCAGGCCAATAGCCCAAACAGCAGGTCGCTAAAAGCAATATCGAGTTGTTTTCTTGGATACATTTTACTTACCCCATCCTAGATGCTAGGTCCATGCCCAATAGCAGCGTTATTTTCTGGCTAATTTTTTATGGGCACGGGTAAATCGGTTGGCAACAATAGCCGCGCCAATGGAAATTTCACCGGCCAGACAGGTGACCGCTAAGATTTCGGCCACTTGTTGTGCTGCCTGAGGTTGATCGAGAATGCCTAAGATATCTAAGCAAGCGCGTTGCGAAGGCAATTGCGTACCTCCGCCTATGGTAGCGACCATTAAGTTCGGTAAGGTAATGGAGTAGTACAGATCACCTTGTTCAAGTACCTCCATGCGAGTGAGTCCTACCGACGACTCTGATACACAGGCTGCATCCTGGCCGCAGGCGATATAAAAGGCCGCCAGGGCATTGGCGCAATGCAGCGAATTACCAATGGCACCGGAGAAGATGGCACCGTGACTGGACATATTGAATGCATCGGTGACGGCTTCTGGCGTAACCTGCAATAAGTTCGTGACTACCTCACGGGGCAGTTGAACCTCAGCCGTTACCTGTTTACCTCGACCTTCTAAGAAACTCATGTGATTGGCTTTCTTATCGCCGGATAAATTGACCTCAATGTAAGCGGCTTTAATGGTAACCGGGCTATGCTGGCACAAATAGTCTAAGACGGCCTGAGTTGCAATGGTGACCATGTTTTGGCCCGAGGCGTTACCGGTGGTGAAAGACAGGATGAGATAAAGATTATTACCGTTAACCAGATATTCAATATCTTGCAGCTTACCGTAGCGCGTGGTGGCCTCGGCAATTTGCTTGACGGTATCGAGTTGGGTATTAAACCATTGCAAAAAGTTTTTAAGATCAACCAGGGAGTAAAAATTAAATCCTGGTGAACGATGAACCGCTTCACTAACCAACATGGCGTTTGCTCCACCCGCTAGCGCAATGGCTTTGGCACCTCGGTTATAGGAGGCTACTAAAGCGGCTTCGGTCGTTGCCAAAGGTACATAAAAACTACCTTGGGCAAATAAGCCATTGACATGCACAGGACCTACCAAGCCTACCGGAACTTTGACGGTACCAATATAATTTTCAACGTTATTGCGGTAGAGGCTAGCCTGTGCAAGGCTGGTTTGATCGAGTACTTGTTCCATACTGGCGGGACTGGCAGATGTTTTTTCCCAACGTCCCATTAGTGATTGCTGGCTGGTGTTACGGCTATAAAGTTTATGCTGAGAAAAGGATTCTTTTTCAGTTTTAGCTAAGGCACCTTCGTCAAATTGTTGCGCGTTTAGACCCTGTAAGTTTTTGAGCTTAATACCCATTTTGCTAAAGTCCTTTAAAAATATGCCGATGTTTGCCATGTTTAGCTAGGGGCTGTTGGCATTTCGCTAGGCTGAGGTGGAAATCATTGATGGTCGAGTACCGCAGCGCAGTTGACGTAGAAGTCAATGAGTAGCGGAGCACAGAAAATCAATGTAGCCCAGCATAGTAGGCATGTTAACAGACCCTCGCTATTACGATAGCAAATCCTTTCTTAAGTTGGGGGGCTTTCTAGCCAGGCATGTCCTATTCTTTAAGATAGTTAACTTGAATGGCCGTTTAATTGAGATTTGGTATAATCCTCTACCGCTTAAGTCAAGCAGATTATAAAGTAGAGTAAATTACTTCTCAATGTTTTTTGCCAAAATGAATAAAAAGCAAGCAGTACACGACGCGTTAGCCGTTGCAAGGAGGTAACCCTAACTCACGCGAAGGCCTTCTAGCCGCTAAATTTCGCTCGATATTTTCTAGTGGTACGCCCTTGGTTTCCGGTACCCATAGGTAGCAATATATAAAACACAAAACCGCCATGCCGCCGTATAGCCAAAAGGTATGACTAGGGCCTATCTGATGGATGATGCTTAAAAACGTCATCGAGACAATAAAATTCGCTCCCCACTGCACGGCGGTAGCCAGACTCATACCCAGTCCACGAATGCTTAAAGGGAAAATTTCCGCAATCAATAGCCAGAACAATGAGCCAACGCTGATGCAGTAACCGGCTATATAACAAATCAAACCGAGTACCGCGGCCCACTGCGCCAGATTAGAGCCGGCGGTATATTTAAATGCTAAACCGACAACGGCTAAACTTAATGCCGCCATGGCACTACCTACCAACAACAGCTTACGTCTGCCGACTCGGTCTATGAGCAATACACAGACGGCACTCATCACCGTATTGACAATTCCCATGCCGAACGTAGCTAACAGTTGCGCCTGAGTAGTTTGTAAGCCCGTTGCCTGGAAAATGGTGGGGCCGTAATACATGATGGTGTTAATGCCTAAAAACTGCTGAAAGATGCCTAGTACGATACCGATAATAAGGACTGGGCGAGTGGTTCGAGAAAACAACAAGCGCCAGTTGCTCTGCTGCAACGAAAAGCTGTGCTGAATATCTTTTAGTTCCGTTGTGATTTCTTGTTTGTAGCGAATTCGCTGTAACAATTCGGTCGCTCTAGCAACTTGTCCTTTTAACACCAGCCAATGGGGTGTTTCAGATAAGCACAACATGCCTAGCAATAAACCAATGGCAGGCAACAGGCCAAACGCAAACATAAGTCGCCAGGCGTGCTCAGCCGCAAAGCTATAGTCGACTAAAAAGGCGATAGCTTCACCGCCCGTGATGGTAATGGCATTAAGCAATACCAAAGCCCCTCTATGCTTAGCGGGCGCCATTTCGGAAATGAACAGCGGGGTAGTATACGATGAAATACCAATTGCTAAACCTATGGTAAAGCGGCCGATGAGCAGCGTGCTGACATTGTTTGCTAAGCTGGCGGCCAGGGTTCCCAAAATAAACAGTAGGGCGGCGATAAGCAGCATGCTGCGCCTGCCATAGCGATCGGCTAAAACACCGCTTAGGGCGGCGCTCAGCAAGGCACCTAATACTACAGAGCTGACGATAAACTCTTGTGTAATGAGGTCAAGTTGAAACGTTTCGTTGATAAAAAGTAACGCGCCTGAGATGACGCCGGTATCGTAGCCAAATAAAAATCCACCTAAGGCCCCTATGGCGGCTATCCTGTAAATGAAATAGCGATTGTCGGTACTCTTTGCCACTCAATAATCAACCGTTAGCTTGAGGATTTTCCGGCAATACGCCAGGTTAAATACAGGGTTTGTAAGGTGGTAATTATCGATAACAACACGAAAGCCAGCAATAAGTAACCTGACCACACCGAACTGTATTTCGCGACTATGGGGATGAGTAGCATCATAAAAAACATTTCATCGCGGTTCAAAATACGCCAGATGAGCTTCTCGTCCGGATCATGCACCGCTTTGCGGTGATTGGCGTAAGCCACTTCAAAAGACGGCATGACGGCAAAGAAAATGGCCAGGCACAACCACTGTCCCAAGCTAAGCCAGGGGGTATGTATGGGCAGCCAGAAATAGCTGAAGATCAACATTAAATCGACAAAACGGTCTAGACTACCGTCTAAAAATGCCCCATAAGCGCTGGTTCTATTTAGCCGGCGTGCAACCTCGCCGTCTATCAGATCTAACAGGCCGGAAATTAAAAAAAGGATGACGCCAAGCCAAATGGCTCCCCGAATAATGGCCAGCATACCAAGAGCAGCGGGTACTAAGGTTAGCCAGGTATAAAAGTTAGGTGGCAGCGGCAAACGGCTACAAGCAGCGCCCAATTGCCCGGTGATAAGGGACCACGTACTCCATTTTTCTTTAAGCATATCCATCAACTACCAAAAATTTGTACCCATCTTATCTTAAGCCCCTGACTAGAGCAAGCCTATACCAATTACAATTAAAAAATCAAACAGCCAGCTAGCTCAACCTTGTCCTAATCAGCGGGTTTGATATTATCAAACTGTCTGACTTGACCGTAGTCCAACTTTACAATTTTATCTGCTAAACCAAAATAAGCGTCGTCATGACTGATTACAATCACCATCTTATTTTGCTGTTTCAGCTCGGGTAAGAGCTCCTCGTAAAACACCCGTCTGAACACCGGGTCTTGATCTGCCGCCCACTCGTCAAATAAATAGCAGGGCCGGTCTTCCAGATAAGCCGCCAGCAGTGCCAAGCGCTTACGCTGGCCTTGCGATACATTGATGGTAGAAAACTTACCGTCTTTTATCTTTATCTTATAGTCTAACTGCAACTTAGCGAGGTATCTTTCAATCTTGTGATAATCGTTAGGGCTAAAACGGCCTAGTAGTCGCTCAAATAAATAGCTGTCGGCATAAATCACCGAAAAATTCTGCCGGTAGGCTTCTTGGTCGGCCGGTTTTATCATTTCACCGTTCCATACGATGGAGCCTGTCAAAGGCACGTATAGGCCGGAGATGATCTTGGCTAAGGTGGTTTTGCCAGAACCATTGCCGCCCACGATGAAGGTGATTTCTCCGGCCTGAAAACTTAAGTTGATGGGGCCTAACTCGAATAAATCGTCGTTGGACTCACGGTAGTAATGATGACTGATATTTTGCAATGACAAATTATTGTTGGCAGCTTGCGTAGGCAGCAACGTGACGGGCTTCTGCTGCGAGGCCTGATAAATATCAAAGCCGTAGGATTCCAATTTTTTGAGCGAAACGTTAGCATTGGCAAAGTCAGGCAACAAATTGGATAATTCTACACTAGGCGAAATCGAGAACAGGCTAGCCAATATGATGCCGGTCAATACCGCCACGCTGGGTTTAAGAAAAAGTGGTAACACAAATGCCAAAAGTGCCAGGGCCAGCAAGATCAGCAGCTCACCCCAACGTTGTAAGGCCGCGGTTAAGAATTTGGCCTTGGTGGCTTTTTCCATCAGAGTGGCGCAGGTATGGTGTAGATCATTTTGTAAAAAGTCGTACTTCTTTAGCTGGTGCTGCAAAAGGTCTTTAGAACCTTGCACTATCCCTTTGAAGTGCAGGGCAAGTTCATCATACAGGTTACGTACCGCGGTCAAACGCCGGTTAGCGTAAGACAGGGGTAGCTGATAAACCAACAGTACCAGCAGCACAAAGGCAATATTCAGTAAGGCGACCGGCCAAGACAACCAGGCGATATAAATATAACAACCCATGATAGTGGCAAAGCTGATGATGGCCCGGGGTAGGCGATCCAAAATATAGATGAGAATAGCAATATCTTCGGTTAATACCGACATCAGCCGGTGTTGGGCGGTCTGCTCCAACTCGGCTAACTGCTTGTGCAAAATCTGATGGCAAAGCCTGGTTCGGATTTGATAAAGAGCCAGTTGACTGATTTTTTGTAAGGAATAATCCGCTAGCAAACAGAACCCCCCATAAGCCAGCCATAACAACGCAAACATGCCTAACAAATATTCATATCGCGGTTGAGTCATGGGCTCAATGGCCTGGTGGATTAAAGAAAGGATCCCAACATTAGCCAACCCCGCCAATACGCCCATAAAAATGGAAAAAAACAGGATTTTTTTCGAGATCTTTAGCAAAAAAACAAATAATTTCATCCAAACCGGCCCTATCCATGACATTAACACTTGGCTATACTAAACCATCGTTTAGCAAAAGTGAAAAAGGATCGCACAATATGGCTAAAAAAATTCCCATTTTTTATTATCACTCCATTGGTGGGCCACCTCCGGAAACCTTGGCACTGGAGCATTTTGAGTCGCATTTAAAAAGTCTCAAACTGTTGTCGTATAATACCATCACCTTTGCGGATTTACTCAAAGGCAACTATGATCCTAAACTCAACAACGCCGTGCTGTCGTTTGATGATGGCCTGTTAGATAATTACGAAAACGCCCTGCCTTTATTGTTGAGCTACGGTTTTAAGGCAACTTTTTTCGTCATTCCCGGGTTTGATAATATAACCCGCTGGGTCAATCCTAAAACCGGCAACTGGAGTGATACGGTTAAAGAGGGTTACACCATTCCCTTCAAAAATATGCAGACTCAGCATAGGCGCGAGCTTTTACAGCAGGGCATGGAGATTGGCTGCCATTCATTTACTCATCCGGAGTTGAGTAGAATTCCATCAGCCGAGCTGGGTTACCAAATCATCGATGCTAAGCGCCATTTAGAAGACGAGTTGGGCTGTGCTATCGAAACGTTTTGTTATCCCAGGGGAAAGTATAACGCGCAGGTGGTAGAGGTAGTCAAACAAGCGGGCTATTTAGGTGCCACCACTACCTTTCCCGGCTATTTCAATTCCAACAGAGATTTATTTAGGGCCAACCGTTTTCTCATCGAAAACCCCTATTTTTTTGAGGACGTGCTACAAGGTTATGGAATGTCTCCCTACCACTATCTAAAAGCGAGGTGGCGGTTAAAAAATGACAAGCGACCGGTGATTGAGTCTAAGGTCTGTTGAGATTTGGCTAGGCTGGAGTGAAAATCAAGGTTTTACGCCCAGCCTAGTAGAAATCTCAACAGCCCCTGGTGAATGCTAGACTACTCAACTAGCCAGGATAAGATAAAATAAGGGAACTACGAATAAAAACGAATCGTAAATGTCTAATAAACCGCCTTGGGACGGTACCAGGTTACTAAAGTCTTTGACACCGTAATAACGCTTGATTTTAGAGGCTATGAGGTCACCGGCGATACCGGTAGGGATGAGCAATAACACCCTGGCCAATTCTGCGTAACCTAAGCCTAGCTTTAATTTGATGGCTATGGCTGTCATGACCAGCACCGTAGTTAATGCGCCGCCTACGGTACCGCCTATGGTTTTATTCGGGCTGATAGTGGGTGCCAGCTTACGCCGTCCTAATACCGCTCCCCATACCAGGGCAAAGCTATCGTTGAGTTCGGTAATAAAAAATAATAAAATCACCCATAACCAGCCGTATGGCATCTGATAGATCTGCCATAAACAGGCCAGAGGTCCCCATAGGTATACCAAGCCAAAGATAAGGTTCGTAGATCGCGATACAAATTGCTGGGTTCCATGCCGTAACAGGCTGTAGACCAGCAGGATAGTTGTGGCCACCAACAATAGTGCCAAGGCAGGCAGGCCTAAGACCAACCCCAATAACAGTGAAGTACCGCTTGCTGCCAGCCAAAACCAATCGGCTTTAGGATAGTTAGTATTGAGCTGCAAAAACTCTCGGCTGATAACCAGCCCCATGATTAGCAACATGATTAAAAAATAGTAGGGTCCTAGTAAACTTGGCATGAGAATCCAAGCCAGGATAAAGAATTCGGCCGCGTAGCTGCGCCATAGTTTTTTCTGCTGAATATTAAAACGCAGCAGTGAGCTCACGACTAATAATCCGGCTACCGCTAGAAATAAACCCAGGATAATGGGCCCCATGTTCAACATGAAGACGGCCGGGGTTAAATGAGTATTGACTATCAGCATTTTATATCGACTCCAAATTGAGTAAATAGCGCGGCGTACTCCTGGCAAATACGGCTTATGGAAAAGTGCTCTAGGGTTTGTAGCGCATGGGTGGCATACTGTTGGCTGTGCTCGGGATGATTGAGTAACTCGGTGATCGCATTTGTTAAGGCTTGTGGATCGCCTACCGGCACCAGTCTGCCATTGTAGCCATCTTGAATAATGTCGCGCGGCCCAAAATCGCAATCGGTAGCTACCACGGGCGTGCCTTCCGCCATTGCTTCTAAAATAACATTACCCAGCCCTTCCATTTTTGAAGAAAGTATCAATATTTTGGCGGTTCGCATCCAAGTTCTAGGGTTAGGCACAAAGCCAGGCAGTAAGACCCGTTGTTGCAAATTGAATTTATGCACTAATTGCAGCAGAGCCTCGTGTTGTGGTCCCTCGCCTAAAATGACCAGGTTTACTGCCAGTTCAGGCGCTATCTTAGCATAGGCTTGCAGCAAAATATCAAAACCCTTAACGGCAACCAGCCTGCCAACGGCTATGATATAGGGAAAGCTAGGTGGAACAGGGCTATTTTGCTCGGATAGAGCCGTTGCCTGTTGAACAATGGGATTATGGATGCAAGTTATTCGCCGCTCAGGCAAATCAAAGGCTTGGCTAAGTGCATGGCTTAAGCCCTGGGAGACGGCAATAATATAATCGGCCGAGTGATAAGCCCGTTTGAAAATTCTATATATCCTGCAGTATAACCAATGGTTTTGCACACCGTTTTGTATTCCGTCGACGATATTACTACCCTCGACGAGTATCCAATGAACTCGATGTTTTTTTAAGAGCCGCTTTCTCAACCACATGGCGAACATCGCATGATGAGTGAAGCTGACTATGATGCGAGGTTTACCTTGTTTGAGTAAGCTGGGCAGCAATAGGCTAGCCACCACAATATGCAAAATTTCCAACCAAAACGATATTTCAGAAGCTTGCTGCTTAGCTCCCAGTAAAAATTTATGTACCAACCGGCGTAGCCATTTTGGATAGGATGGCGTCAGGATAGGTTGATGCACCTGGGCGGCAAATTCTCCATCGGGATAGAATGCCGCCAGTAATACCTTGTTCGCCGGGTTTTGGTGCTGCAAATGGTTAAAAATATCAACCACCGAGCGCTCAACCCCACCGCAGAATAGCTTGGGTACTAAAAAAAGCACATTATTTTTACTCACTGCTCGTGTCTCCATCACTACTACAGGTTAAGCTTAGGTTAAATTGCCCAATATTCACGGCCCTGCTGCCTTAGATAATGGCCTACCCTAAGACTATTCGCTAAAATAGTTAAACTGGGGTTTACACCACTCGAGGTCGGCATAAAGCTTGCATCTAAAACAAATAGATTCTGGGTGCCATACAGCCTGCAAAAGGGATCAAGTGCGCCTTGGGCGGGAGCATTGCCAAAGCGTACGGTACCTACCGCATGCGAAAATGAATCTAATGAGGTAGAGCGCGTGATAAGGCCTCCCGCCTTTCTTAAGATTCTTTGGGCTTTTGTGAGTAAATAGTCTCTTCTTTGATAATCATTGGCAGAGTATGAATGAAATACTTCCAGCCTAGGGAAGCCAAAGGCACCTGGTTCTGTGGATAAGCGTATGCCATTCGCTGCTTGTGGCTCATCTTCTGCAATACAAAGCAGGCTTTGAATATAATTAGCAAAGCAACCCGCGACGGTTTTTAACCCAGTCGGTACAAAAGCCTTAACCACATTGCGAGAGGGGGTATAGATATCTTGAATCACGCCAACGGATGTATTTAATTCCTGCCTTAAATCTTCATAAAAATGGGTAATGGCAATCTGTTTATGAAAGATCTGAGTTGGATTTGTTTGGAAAGGAAATACGGCTGACTGAATTCCATTACAATGCCGCATTAGATATTTACCCACAAAGTCAAAGGCAGCGTCGGCCCTATCGGGAAAACTGTATTTAAGAATGCCCGGGCTCCAAAGAGCCCCTGCACTTAGGATAAAAAGCTTGGCCTTAACAACGTTTATTTCTTTTGTTTTACGGTCAAAGTACTCTACCCCTATGATCCGGCCATCTTGCTCAATAAGCCTGGTAACTTGAGTTTCAGTATTTAAGGTAAAAAACTTAGAATTAAGCTGTAAAATAATACGCGACGCTGCATCGCCCTTTGCTTCAATCTTGCACGGATAATCGTCGCAGGTATTGCATTGCAAACAAATAGGTTTTTCTTTATTGGTATGATTGAGAGACAAGGGTACGGGAAAGGGGCGAAATCCTAGCTTTGCTGCTGCCTGGAAAATTCTTGCTGCCGGTGGATTGTAAGGAATAGCCGGATAAGGAAAAGCACTCGAGCGCGGAGGTTCAAAAGGGTCGGCTCCTGCATGACCATGAGTATCAAGAATTTTTTCTGCGAGGCTGTAGTAAGGTTCTAAGGCCGAATAGGAAAGAGGCCAGTTGGCAAAGTCTTTTTCCCTGAAGCGCATAGACGCGCCACCATAAAAAACTGATGCCCCGCCTACTACTTCATTGACAGGAATAGGCTTAAAACCGGATGCATGATTCTGCTTCACATAGAGGGGCTCGGGTCCCCAATATCGGGATTGCAAAATTATTTTTTCGGGGTTCCAATCATCATCGTCCCTGTTGGCCCAGGTGCCACGTTCAAGCATCAGCGTTTTGATACCGGCCTTGGTAAGCTCATGAGCTACTCCGGCTCCACCAAACCCAGAGCCAATGATAATTGCTTCGTAAACCACCGAACTTTGCTCCGCAGCTAGGAAAAAGGCGTTATAATTTATCATCAAATATGATTGTAGTCCATGCAGTGTCCGTATCCATTTGGCTTATCTTGATAAGGCGAACCGCTAAAGATAAAAGTGATTTATAAAATTCTTTAAAAGAATTTTGTTATAATAGAATTTTCCAACTCTCTTCTAATTTTACTAAAGCTAGCTGGAATAGCTCAAATAAAAATATTCTTTTAAAAACCGAATCTACTTAATAGTTATTTGAGGAAAAGAATGAGCATGGCCGAATATATTCTACATAGGAGATATTTGCGATGGAAAATCATAACCGTAGCTTGAATGTGAATCCTGAAACGATTTATTCTATCATCGATAAAATCCATGAATTTCAGGCAAAAGAAGACGTTGTATTGCCTGAAGAGAGCGATGCCATTAGTAGCCACTCGGCTCTGCAAATACTCGCGGATCACCCAGATGATTTAAATTACCAGGAAGCCATCAATGAGATAAAAAATTTAGAACCGGATCAGCAGGCAGAATTAATTGCACTCATGTGGTTGGGGCGTGGTGATTATGGTTTAGAAGAGTGGGATTTAGCCCTGGAAGAAGTGACTAGAAGCTTTAATTTTTATAATCAAGACGTTGGCCATTATCTGCTTAGTAAGCCCCAGGCCGTAGAACATTTATTAGAAGGACTAAAACAATTGGGCTATCCGAATGAGGAATCTTGGTTGTCTGAGTGATAAATATATAACGGTTACTTATACCCGGCTTGTTACTAAATCCTCCTGTGCCTGCTGCTCCTGGCTGCCCGGTGTCTGAGCCATTGCGTTAGATGGCGGTGTTTGACTGAAAAATGTTAGAGTCTCACTGGCTTTAATGAGCCGCGTAAATGGCTGATAGTGTTTTCCATTAGCCTTAATTGTTTGAGGAATTACTGGAACAGGCTGAAACGTTGTAACATTTTGTACATGACCTAGCCCTAACTGGCCAGAATTGTTAAGTCCACAGGCATAAAGCCCCTTATCGGTAAGAATAAAGGTATGGGTTGGACTGGTTGCTACCTGTTGCGGGGTACCGGTGATATTCACAACTTGTCTAAAACCCAAGCCCGTTGGCATCTCATCGTTCCTGCAGTATGGATCTATTCCAAACGGGCTATCGTAAGTAAAATAGGCATAAACCTCCTTAGCATTGAGAATAAAGGTATGGCCACTCGTTATCAGCTTAACCGCCAGCGAGGGCAGTCTGCGCTTTAACTCAGGTACTACATGTTACAAAGCTACTTTGTGGGTAACTGCATAGGCAGCCAATGTTTTATTATCTAAAAAGACAGCTATTCGGTGATGACGGACATCTTCTGGAATAGCAAATAAATTCGAGGAGTTCGTACGTGATTTTTTAGATGCAGAGGGTACTGTCGGTCGCTCATCATTGGTCTGAGGAGGGCGGGCTCTCTTTTGCATACTGATTTTTCCTTGAGGGGTTAAAACAGCGTATTTATTCTAACGTTATTATGCTAACGAAACGGCTTAATAGCAACAAAATAGAGTTATTCACTTTGCTCTACTCGCTGGGGTATCAACCCTATTTATAGTCGAGTTACGGTTTGTTAAAGGCAATAAAACCACCGGCTCCGTTGCAAAAACTGGATTTGTTATATAATACTCAATTTCGGTTACGATTTATATGACAGTAAAAAATCCATGCGATTTTAAATGGCGCCATTTTCAGGGTGAATTGATTTTGCAGTATGTTCGTTGGTATTGCAAATACGGTATTAGTTATCGGGATTTAGCAGAGATGATGGCTGAGCGTGGCTTATCGGTTGATCATACCACTGTGTATCGCTGGGTCCAGTGCCATGCGCCTGAGTTGAAGAAAAGATTGGATTGGTATAAAAAGCGATATTCTAACCGCTGGCACCTAGATGAAACCTATATCAAGATTAAAGGTGAATGGAAGTATCTCTATCGAGCCATTGATGAAAACGGTAATACCGTTGATTTTTACTTATCATCTCGGCGCAATGCCAAAGCTGCTAAGCGCTTTTTAAATAAGCTGATTAAGAATAATCCTACTTGCGATATGACTACCATTAATACCGATAAAAATCCTGCCTATAACCAAGCGATTAGAGAATTCAAACAAGAGGGTATTTTGTCTCAGCAGGTTGAATATCTGCAAATCAAATACCGCAATAACCGGTTAGAGGCTGATCATGGCAAGCTCAAACGCCTCATCAATCCTGTCAGAGGATTTCAATCCATGAAAACCGCTTATGCGACAATCAAAGGTTTTGAAGTGATGCGCATGCTCAAAAAAGGCCAGTTTGCTATCTGGATGTACGGTCAACGCAATGAAATATCATTTATTAACCCATTATTTCATATTTACAAGTAAGCGATATCCTCAATTTAGGTTTTTGTAGGTCTTATCTTTTTTTGCAACAGAGCCGGTAAGAGTGTTAATGAGATTAATTATGAAGTGCAAGATACCGCTCATATTATGGTCTTTAATAATTATTTCGTACCTCTATTGTCCGCCACATTTAATGAACACTCAATCTCTGTAACCGGTGAAACAGAGCTTAGGAATTGGTGGCTTTATAGGAAGACATATTCTTTCTTTGATTGGCTCAATCATGTAAACTTATCAAATCTGTATAATGGATTTTTGCCTGAGTTGGCTTGCCCCTGCGGCCTAAGTATTAGGCTGTAGAACCTTGTCAGATAAATGGCTTATATGGAAAAGTTAAGGTTAGGTAAAAAATGCAAGTAAACCAATATGAGTATTATAGATATCAGGTAAGCAATAATCATGGCAAACCCAAAGTAATCAAGCAGCGTTACACCGCAAGTTTGTCTGAAATTGCCTTTGCCCAAGCGCTTTATAAACAGAATGATGGTTTAAAGAAACTATTTGCTGATATTCACCAACAAAATTATCCAGCCGAAGGTTTGTTAAACTTGATTACAAGCATCCATAATATCTTAATTAAAATGGATAGTAACCGACTGTTTTTAACTAACAATGTCTTGGTGTCACGTGATATCCTTGTCCATGTAGTCTATGTATTCAAAAGGTTGCCTGAAGAATTTCTGGCGACTTATGATTTTCTATTACCTGATGATCTTTTTCGTTGGGATCACTTTGATACTCTAACCAATATCTTGCGTCTAGTGGACGAAAGCGAAAGGATAACAGGACAAGAATTATTAGTCTTGGCTTGCTATCCTAAAGTCATTGGCGAGTTCTTGCCTCAAGTGAAACAACTGTTTGCCACTATTATACAAATTGAGCAATGTAGGTTGGGTAAACAGCTACTACCTGCAAATGATTTCTATCAGCGGGCAGCACAAGCAATTAACAATCTTGAGATAAATCATGAAGATAGAAAAGCCAAGCTGGAACTTAAAACCGTAAGTAAGGATCCTCAATCACCTATCAGGCCAATCAAATTAGACCATACGTATTTTTTAATAAAAACAATTAGCGACTATAGAGGTTTAAGACGGATAAGTGATTCAATAGATGCCTTGCAACGCTTGCCTGATTTACCGCTTACTGAACCTCTTATTTATTCTCGGGCTGAAGATACAAACTTACAAATTTCTGAGAATGCCTTTCTATTGCAATTGACTAGTCAACAGGTAAAAAGCGCTTTTTTTAGTTACTTATCAGAAATGGGTGAGGCTTGTAAGAATCCTAAGTTGTCAGCAGAAACAAAAAAGATGCTACTTGCTATACCATGGCAAGCATTAACCGATCTAAGAGATCACCTTGAACATCCTAATGAAAAAGGAAAAGCAGAAATTATAGCTGCGATATCTGCTGCTGAGTTCAAGCAAATTAAACAGGAGCTCAGATCGATTCAAATGAAGGTAGCTGATTATTTAGTGGCGAATTATTCCGATCTTAAAAGTGCCTACTACCAAAAATTTTTGGCCTATCAAAGCGGGCCGCCTCACCCGGTGGTTTCGGCTAGTTTAAATTTAAGCTTACAAGAAAAAGAAGCTTATAAAAAAATCATAAAAGCGCAAAAAGGCAAGTTAATTACTGCAGCAGATCTGAGCAATTATTTACAATTTATCAATACTGATAAGCTTACGCTTCCGTCATTTGGGCGATGGTTGACATTAGTGAGTTTTGTGAATCAGAGAGAACCAGATTTTGTAAGTGTTGTTGAAAAAATAACAGCAAAGTTTCAGCAAAAGTTACAAGTTAAAGTCACTAACAAGAAAGAGCTTATTTTTTTCTTGAATATATTGAAAGGGTTACCCCCCAATAGCCAACAAAGATTTGCTGCTTGCTTAGATGATAAGTTTAATATAGTAACCGTGCCAGATCGAAATGAAATGAGACAACTGCTACATACCAATAATGAGCGAACTTTAATTCGTTTTGCAAAGATTTTTTCTCAATTGATTTCTTCACCTATTGAAAAACTTCATGAAAAATTACATCGCTCTGTCGCTCCCAGGCTTGATAGAAAGTTAAGATATATTGCAATCGCTCACTCGGCCATCGACACAGCACATGATTATTATAAATTTACTGCTTACACCCTGAGTTTGCAGAATGGCGCGCTAAGTCGCATCTGGTCGCAGATTATGCAAGGCGAGCTTAAGCAGAAGTCAGAAGCAATAGCTATACAAACGAATCGGCCTTACCAGGAGGTCTATCAAGAACTTAATAAAGATTATGAAGCGCATTTTAATCGGTTTGATTTTAGTATTCTAAGTTCTGCCGCCGAGCAAGCTATGTCGAATGCCGCACAAAACAGCTTCAATCGAGACACAGAGAAAAATTTTGATAAGTATATGAACCACCCTAGGCTAAAGGCGGCCTTTCGTTATCAAATTACCATAGGCCTTGCCATGTTGAAAGAAATTAAAAAGTTTCCTGAAATTGATTTGATAGGGGGATTTCGCGATTTCCTCAATAGGTATTATTCTTTAATCAAGAGAGCTCGAAATGAACTTGCTCATGGCAATGAGCTTCTTGAAGATATTAGGAAATCGGTGGATAAACGTCCTAACAACAATGTGATCAAAGCCTTAATCAATCCTTCAAGTGAGCTATTGTCTTATTTAAAAGATTTACAAGCCATAATTGAACACGGTTATGGAGACATAATTAAGGTATGGCAAGATTATGATGAAAGCTACCATAACCATTATAGTCCAACACTCACTTAGATATTGAGAAGATTTAGTGAGTGCTGCTAAACAGCTATAAACTAGGCTTAGTAATTAATTTTATAATATTAGGGCCTGTTGACAATTCACATAGGTAAGTTGTAGAAGTCAAGACATGATCTAACAGTTACCCATTTTGGTCAAGTTGTCTGTCAGAGGTTACTTATACCCGGCTTGTTACTAAATCCTCCAGTGCCTGCTGCTCCTGACTGCCTGGTGTCTGAGCTATTGTGTTAGATGACGGTGTTTGGCTGAAAAATGTTAGAGTCTCACTGGCTTTAATGAGCCGCGTAAATGGCTGATAGTGTTTTCCATTAGCCTTAATTGCTTTAGGAGTTATTGCTGGAATAGGCTGAAATGTTGTAAGATGTCCTTCATGGCCTAATTGGTTACCGTTGTTAATTCCACAGCCATAAAGCCCCTTATCAGTGAAAATAAAACTATTATAGCCACCGGCTCCTATCTGCTGTACGGTGCCCGTCATACCCGTTACTTGCGTAAAATGCGCTCTATCTTGATTATCGCCTAGTCCTAATTGACCAAGCATGTTACTGCCACAGGCATAAAGTCCTTTATCAGTGAGGATAAAGCTATGTTGTCCACCGGCTACTACCTGTTGCACGGTACCCGTAATACCCGTCACTTGCGTAAAATGCCGTCTAT
>JAQSXL010000018.1 GCA_029256685.1 Gammaproteobacteria bacterium
CCTCCATTGCAGGCCAATCTCTATGAAAAAAGTAGACTCAAAATGCTCATGTATGTCTTATACACTGCGCTTTTTCGCCTACTTTTTTCTACGACCTTGACTCACCCCTGAAGATTATGCAAGAGCTCTAATATAATTTCTGGCGCATAAAACGGGAGAGATACTTATGAAAAAGTTAATGAGTTATCTGATAGTTTGCTGGTGTTTATTATTTTCAAGTTTAGGTTTTGCCGATCGCGTGATTATTCACATGAGTTTATTGGCAAAAAATGGTCCGGGTGAGGCCATTGGTACGGTTACCGCCAAAGATACTAAGTATGGTCTATTATTAATTCCCGCTTTAACCGATCTTCCCTCGGGTATGCATGGTTTTCACATTCACAATAATCCTTCTTGCGCCAATGGCGGCATGTCGGCTGGCGATCATTTCGATCCTAAGTATACCACTAAGCATTTAGGACCTTATAATGATAAGGGTCACTTAGGCGATTTACCCGTTTTAATAGTCGATCAGGCTAATAAAGCCCAAACTCCCGTCTTAGCGCCTAGGCTAAAGGTGGCTGATATCAAAGGCCACGCTTTAATCGTTCATCTACACGGTGATAATTATTCAGATAAGCCAGAAAAAAATGGTAGCGGCGGAGCTATGCTGGCTTGTGGGGTCATTCGATGAAAATATTTTAGCGAATCAATGCATGGGCAAAAAAGCGAATTTTTGTGTAAGTCCTATATTATTTATCTGGCGCAACAGGTGAGCTTCTTATTAATATCTGCTGCGCCAGAACTCTGGATCGTAGATAACTCTCGTTATCAAGCAGTTGAAATGAGTTGAATGAACCACAATTTGCTATTTGCTGACAATGTGGTCGGCAATAATTCTATAGATATTCCTGGTTAGCAGCTAAGTTATTCCAACGTACCGTGGTATAAGAACTTAATCTAACGCGATGCTCAACTTTTTTAAAAAGGACTCGGGTCCTGTCGCTTAAGTCACTCCATCGTACTCGTAAACTGCGTGCGATGGAGTCCTCGCCCTAGCGCCACCCGGTTTTTAGAAAAAAAGTTGAGCATCGCGTTAATCTAGTAAAAATAAATCCTAATTTTTAAGAAATTACGGCCGTTACTTTTGCTAATTTCTGATGATGTCGCATAGAAAAATACCAAATTAATAAAATACCTATTAATTTACTACAATTGAGTAAAGTAAAACCAAGCCAATTTAGCTGATGAATTAAGTATAAAAATACAATGCTATCAATAGGAGCGCTGATAGCAGAGGACCAAAGTAGTCGTTGAGATAAAGGTTTTTTAGTATAAGAATAGATAGCCCAATCGATTAATTCACCTACGAAAAAAGCCGCAGCACTCGCAAAAGCAATACTTTTATCCGCCATGGCATAACTAATACCGGTAGCTATTAGCATGGCAAAAATTACATATTGCTTAATTTCCCGCTGCGCCATATCCCGTAATACATAGACACAACCTACAATAATATCTACCGGGGTCATTATTTCACCGAAGACCGTAAAGGTTGGCACATAGGCGAATAAATAATTAACCATGACAATGGCAAGCATATAAGCCGTTGTATAGCCATAATTTTTCATAAAAAGTCAGTTCATAGGTTTATTAAGACCCGCTAGTTTATATTAAATTAGCCAGGGGATCATTCATTGTTTTAAATAGCATAGCATTATGATACTCATAAAATAATTTACTTTTAGCCAAATCCCATACTCATCTTAATTAATTGTTATTTTATAGTAGATAAGCGTTAAACTAGATAGATGGCAGACTTAATATAATTTCTGCTAATGAGAATTCTCTAGGCGTTGACTCATGGCTAACAGCAACACGCATAAATATGTCCCTATAGCTCTAAGTTTTATATCCTATAAAACAAGGTTGCTTTATAGCCATGAGTCAACGCCTAGGGAAAGTTGTTTAACGGGAATGATATATTAACTATTTTAAGGAGCTTTATCATGGCTAAAATCACTTTTCAAGGTCATATTATTCATACCATTGGCAATTTACCCGGTAAGCCAACACCTGCACCCAATTTCACCTTAACCAAAACCGATTTGAGTGAAATAAGCTTAGCGGATCTTGCCGGTCAAACCCTTATCTTAAATATTTTTCCTAGTATGGATACCCCAACTTGCGCAGCTTCGGTAAGGAAATTCAATAATGAGGCGGCTAAGCTAAAAAATACTCAGATATTATGCGTTTCTATGGATCTGCCGTTTGCCCAAAAACGTTTTTGTGGTGCCGAAGGCATTGATAAGGTTATTCCCGTTTCCGCTTTTCGCCATCCAGAATTTGGTGATGATTATGGCGTTAAAATTATGGAAGGCAAGCTCACAGGCCTACTGGCTAGAGCCATTGTTATTATTAATGGCGATGGTAAAGTCATTTATACCGAACAAGTAAATGAAATTACCGAAGAACCTAATTATGAAGCAGCCTTAGCCAATTTAACTTAGGAATGTAAGATGTATAAATTAGAATTTGAAGTGAGAGATAATGAATTAGATGCGCAAAGTATAGTTAATAATGCTAATTATATGATTTATATGGCTCATGCTAGGCATAAATTTTTACACGAAATAGGCATTAATTTCGCCGAGATGACAGAAAAAAAGCAATATCTATTATTACTAAAAACGACTTTGGAATATAAAAAGTCGCTAAGAGCTAATGATATTTTTTATGTGACCTGTAAGTTAATTCCCGAAGGGAAGATTCGCTTTGCCTTCGAACAAGAAATTAGACTAAAAAATACCGATGAATTGATAGCAAAAGCACTAAACATAGGGGTCTGTATCGATGGTAACAACCGCAATAGACCTTACGTTCCTGAGCCCATAAGAAAATTGTTTTCTTAGCTAATTACCGACTATCTGGACAGTTAGGGCTGTCCAGATAGTCTACTGCTACTTAATTAGGGTTTAAAGCTATTTTCTTCATAGGCTTCTTCGTCAGTAGCTTCATTTGAATCACAATAATCGTCTATGAAATTCATGGAATCAAATTTTTTCGCTAAACCATCTTCTTCATCAGGCGTCATATCCGCTTGCGGACTATACGATCCTCCAAATTTAGACTTGCTTTCCAAAGATGGCGTTGTAGAAGTCTTCTGAGGCGATATTAAAAACCTTAAAATACCTCTAACCGAGCCACCATGGCTTGGAGATTGTGATTGTGCAGCAAATTCTTTTACCTGCTGCTTCAATTCAAGCTCTTTATTATCCAATTCACTTCTTAAACTTAGCAGCGTTTTAAAAATGCCTACTTTTTGGTCTGAGGTGAGGTAGTCCTTTAACTCCTTAAGCTCTCTTCGCATAATCAAAATTAGCTGTACGGAATCATCAAGCCAGTTATCTTGATAGTTAGTATCGGCAACTTTGCGTGGAAAATCCCCAATACGCCCTTGTAAGTCTTGATAAATAGCATGTAAATCAGCAACTTGTTTATACTGATTAACATACTCTCGTTTATCGGTATTACTTACCGCATTAGAAACACGGGCCGCATCGATTAATTTTAACGCCGCACCATAAAGCGCTCTGATAGGCTCCGTAACCTTTAATTCGTTCTGCACAAGCTCACTCAGAGCTGTTTTTAACGCTTCAAATCTAACCTCGTCTAAGATCATCACCAAGCCGGTAAGTTGATCATAGTTCAGTAATAAAACATCGCTTGGTTGCTTGTCCTGCCATTCATTAAAAACCGGTACCGCCATTTCAACGGATTGCAAGGCTTGATATAAGCTAATAACTCTTTCATGGAGTTTCTTATACTCAGCCAAGCTTTGTTGTTGCGCCCGGTGTTTAGCCTCAATGATTTGCTGCATATCGGTTAAATCTGATTTTCCATTTATGCCATATAGTTTACATTGCTCAGCTAACTGTTGATATTTGCTGGAAAAGTTTTTCTTCAGGTCTGTTAACCGTTTAACATTTAGTTTGGACTCATTATAATTTTCATATACGCCATTCTCTGCTAAAGCTTTATTAGATTCACTATCTAGTTTTAGCCCGTCTTTTAATTTAGCAATCTCTACCTCGATTTGAATTAACTCAGCGATGACCTGGCTCATGGTTTTGAGCCGATCTGCCTTATTTTCAATGGGCTTTAATTTTTCGTATAGCTTAGTACCAATGTTTTCCAAACCATCTTTAAGGGCTTGCAATTTAGTTGTATCCTCTAGCAAATCCCTGGGAATAGACTGAACTTCATCCTGCAAAACAGCATAAAATGGATCATTAGCTAAAGCTTCACAGCCAGGCATACTGACACGAATTAACCCGGCAAAAGCATCGAGCAAGCGGCTAAAAGCTTGGCTTGAAATATCGCCATCTAGCGTTTCTATAAACTCTCGCTGACAAAGTTTAATAAACTGCTCGGCTCCTTTAGCATGATGCAGATTTGTGAGCAGGTTTTTGCCTAGCACTTTTTCGGCTTTGGCTTCTTTAATCTGCTCATTAACTTTATTGAACTTAGAGCTTAGCTCTAACGCTAATTCGGATTCTTGTTCTTGCAACAATTGTAAATAATTAGCCGATAAAATATTTTGCACTAAGCGGTAGCGGATATCATCCTCGGCACACGGCTTTTTAGCCCATTTTGTTAATAATTCCAACATGGCAGCGTTAATTTGCTTAGCATTTTTTGCTAACAGTAAACCATAAGCTTTGGTTTCTTCACTATTAGGTACATACCAGGTAACGAAACTATCCACGCTAGCTCGTTGATTGCCCAGTTGCTGAATAATATCTTCAAGCTCCTCGCCAACGTCTGTAGCGATAATATCCTTGCCCTGTTGCAAAATGTGCAGCAGTCTATACTGTCTAAACACTCTAGTCATTTGCTCGAGAGTTGCTTGTGCTTCGCCATTAGCTCCTCTAAATAGCTCTTCGAATGACTGAGTCAAAAACTCCCGGTGCGGCATATAGGCAACGGCTTCACTGCCTTTTACCTGCCATTGTTGGTAAGCTAAATTTAATCCCGCTAAAAACTCAGACTCCAATTGACTGTGCTGTTCTTTTAACCCATTTAATAGCAATACCATGGATTGTTTTAACAATTCATCATTCATATCTGGATGAGCCGTGTGTAACTGGATTAAATCACTTAACCGATTATAGGCGGCACTGATATTCGTTGACCCACTTTTATACCATTCAGCCAGTTTCTTATCCAGCAGTTTAGCAAAATTGCCGATACCGATTTGGGTGCGGAATTGGCCAAAAATATCATTAGCTTTGTTCTTTGCGCTTGGCAATAATTTAGCAAACGCTCGCACTTCACTCATAGTTAAAGTCAGCAACTGTTGGGCATGAGTTAAAATAAAATCATCGTAAACCAAGGGGCTGGCAAATCTTTCTGCAAGCGCAAATAAATTAGCGTTCCATTGTCCTAGAGTTTCAATCAGTTGTTCGCGCTGCAAGCTCACTAATTGATCCAAGGAATAATCGGCAAACCAGCTCTTAGACTCAGCCTGCAGTTTGCCACTTACCTCATCCGATAGCTCTGCTAGGTAAGTTTTAAGCGCTAAATTAGCTTGTTCGCTAGTTTGTGAAGAATTAGCAAAACCCAGTTGCATTAATCCCGCAATGGCATGCTCTAAACTAAGCTGACCGTATGTAATACTATAACTCACATCGGTATTCTTATAGACCGAATAATCGGCATCTATCACTTGCAGAATTTGCTGAGTAGCGAGTGAGTAACAGGTTTGGGCTTGAGTTAAATCGGCTTTCTCAACACAAGCCGCGCGATATAACTCCATTTCTTTAATAATCGCAAACTGGCCCACCGAAGTTTTAAATAACTCAGTGGCTTTAGCTTGCAACAGATTTTGGACTAGGGCAGTATCTTCGTCTTTCAACGCCTTAGCAAAGCATTTTGCCAGGCAAAATTCTTGTGTAACGTCATCTCCAAATTGGCTTACCAATTTCGCTAAGCCTTCTGTCCAGCCTTGCTGACTCAATGCCTCAACAAGCTCATCTTGCAGTCTGCTAAAGTCCGAATCGGTAAAATAACTCCGGTCCTTAACATAATCACAAAACTCTTGTAACTGTTCAAGCGTTAGCTCGGACATTTGTAGTAAATACTGGATATGTTGTAAGCGATAGTGTGAAAGATAGTCCAGCTTAATAAAGGGACTAATGTTTTTTTCTTCCAATAACTTACCCGCTAAGATTTCATCCACAACCTTACGCCAGGGAGCATCTTTTAAGGTGTCATTTAACAGTTTAGCTAAGGCCGCCTCATCTTCCACAGAAGGAGGATTAGGCAGTAAAGTTATAGGTTCATGCTTATCAAAAGTAGTAAGCCTATCCCTAAACCTTTTTAAAATTTCATGATTGTCTTGTAAAAAGTTCTGGCCATCATTAGTTTGTTTTACCGCATCGGTCAACAATCTGCCCAAACTTTTTAACCGTATCTCACGTAAATAAAATGCTTCATGGCCGCAAATTTTAGCTACTAATTTATCATCATATGGATTGCCGATTGGAAGACCTGAGGATGCCTTAAATTCGTCAGCAAGATAGGCTTGCAAAATTGTATCAAACTGCTGCTTAGATTGAGCATCCAGCTCAGAATATGACGGGTACCATCTCGCGGTTTCACCCTCACCTAACACCCTAGCAAAAAATCCATTCATTTTGCCTATATAAGCTCTTTTTATTGCAGGGTTAGCATTGAAGGCTGGAATAGAAGCCAGTAATTCCCTTACCCCAATATTGGCATAGGCAATACGGTTTTCAAGCGATACCGGTAATTTGGTCAGTAAAGCCTGATTTTTTTCAAGCCAGCCTCTATTTTCGGTTTTTATCCAGTTAGCGAGTTTTTGATTAAAGCTATCGTTTAACTCTGGCACCTGTTCAAGTAAATATTTTAATTTCGAAAAATCAAAATAAAAATTACCACTTGAAGCAGCCAAGTCAACCCTACCAGTCGCAAATAACCGATCAAAATATTTATCGGCATAGCTAAATATAATCGCCTTATTACCTGGTTGCCAATTTATTTCACCTTTATTACAGAAACTCACCATGAGTGCACATAAATCCAGCTTATTTCCCTGATAGCTATCTACATAAACTTTGAGCCTATCTTGAGTTGTACGCCAAGTAGTTTCGGATAATTGCACCAGTAAGACGGCACGCCATACCTCATTGATTCCTACAATAGAACCGGGTGATTTAAGTTGACCAGGCTTAATGTCTAAGCTCTCAAGCTTAAGGTCATGTGGCTTTGTTAATAGTTGCCCTATGGCATTTCCTGCTCCCTGAATATTTTTTGTTAAATCACCCTGATCATTTTTATTAACAGATGATTTATACTGGGCGACTAAGCTTGCAAAATTGGCCAATTGAGTACGAAACTCTACCGTGTAGCTTGGCTCGATAATCATGCTATTTAAATGCGTTTCGCACTTCTTAAGTAAACCAACATAAATACTGGTTATATTGGCTGTCTTAACACGCTTATCAATGTCTTCCAGCGCCTCTAACATTTCTTTCTCTGCCGGTGTTAAGCTTGCTTTGTTACCTTGTAAAATAGCTAGCATAACTTCTAAGGCTTTTTTATAAGTCAAGGGGTTTGCTGCCTTATTGGCCTTTGTAGGCATAAACGCAGTTGATTGACCCTGGATATTATGGACTCTATTAAGCTCCGAGCGAGTAGCCGCTAATAACCAATTAAAATAATAACCGTTATCGGCTTTTTGATAGATGATCTCTTGAATAACATTAAGCGTATTATCAATTTCTTCTTGATACTTTTCTTTCAGTGGATTAACCGCCGAATCAAATGATTGTTCAAGTAAATGGTTATCCTTACCAACTTGATCTAGCATCTGCTTGAGATAACTAATCTTAAAAAGCAACATATCGTTGTTGGGATTCTTTTTTAAGTCTTTTTCAAGCTTAGCTAAAAACAATTCCGTTTTATTACAATGACTACTTTCGCTATGGTCATTTTTAACCCATTGCATCCATTCTTCAATATTACTCACTTTTGTAAGCGTTTTTGATTTCACATAACTAAAATCATTATAGGCATTTATTAAATCCTTAAGGGCCGTGCTATAGCTAACGGTTTGTTTAGGAATAACGCTTAATAAATCGCTAATAAAATTTTTAATGGTTTCCTGCTGTTCCATCTGCCCACTAGCTTTTAGTTCGATCAAATCCTGTCTATGCCTAGCTAACCAGGTTGCAAACGCGGCACGCATATCCGCATTATAGTTTTCGAGAAATAATCCGTTAACCAATCCTTTAAGCGTAAGCGCTTCATTTGCGAATTTGAAGTCCGAAAAACCATTTTCTATGAGATACGTTTTAAATGACCCATAAAACTCGCTGAAAACTTGGGGTTGTTCAGCCGTTATAGTGATCAGCTTGTGCATGATCGCTTTAAGCTCATTCGGCTGAGTTTCGTACATTTTTACTTCTTTACGTTGTACCAAATTCTCTAACCAGCTTGACTGCAACACACCCAGTTTTCCCGCCGAGTTTAAGCCGGCGATAAACTGTCTTGCAAACTCATTGTCTATCGTTAATTGTACGGGCTGTATCTGCTTTTCCCGTTGATAGATTATGCTACGCTGCAGATCTTTCAGATTTGCCAGCTTGCGTTTTTCAGCTGTTAGATCAATACCCCGCAAGGCAGTAAACCATTTATTAATAGCAGTTTTTAGTTTAATTTCTTCCAGCTTGAGTTCCGCTAAAATGGTATTAGCTTGATCTTCTGCTAAATTGTAACAGAAAAAACCGCTACTTTTAGTAAGGGTTTGTTCCCATTGCGCTTGGATTTCTTGATCAAGCTGGCCATATCTAAGATTTGCTTTTAAGCGGCGGAAAATTTCGCTGTTCAGTTTATTTTCCAGGGGCTTAACTACTAAAGTTAGCTGCTTATCAAGATCCTTTTTCTCCGTTACATAGAGTGAACCATACCACCATTTTTGCAAGGGAGAGAATTTCTCAAAATTACTGCGTAGAATAGTTTTCTGCGAGATCAGAGCTTCTCGCATTTGGCTAACATTCATTAAAAGATGTTTAATTTGCTCGTTATTCAGGCTTGAGAAATCACCTAGATAATGCTGATCATGATCGGTAACTTCATGAGTAACATTCAGCGGATCGAATGGGTTAAAATTAATAAGATCGGCTTTTAGTTTTGTCTCACCCGATATTAAGTCGAGATCAGAGCTAACCAAATAGCTAGAATAATTTAGCGCATCTTTTATAGCCAACAAACCAGCATTGTATTTTTGCCAATTAGCCTTTTTCGAGCTTTCTATTAAATATTGATTGACTTTATTGCTTAAGCTTCCGGCATAGTGCTTAATTTCGTGCCGCACTTGCAACCAGTGGCCTTTTAACTCAATAACTTCGGTGTTGATAGCTTGGCCTTGCAGATAATCGTTAGTCTCAACAAGGGCTTCATTACCCAGTTGATTTTTAAGCTCTTTACCCATGTCGATACAAGCTTGCTCAACATCTTTTAAAAATTTCTTGGTTTTATTTCCTAAAAAGAGGGCTTTTAATACAGATGATTTTCGGGTTTTTTCAACAAGCCCATGAACATTGCCTAAGTTCAGCTCTGCTTCCTGGTATAGTAACCGTTGGTTTATTTGTAAATACTGCTTTTTAGAAACAGAGATATTAGCTTCTGCTAAATTGGCGTTTAACTCCGCCATTTGCTGTAAAATGGCTTGGCATTTCATTAGCCTTGGAGCAATGGCACATTGAAGCTCATAACGCTGCTTTTGGTAAGAGTAATTTTTTTCGGTTTTAGCGGGTAGAGTAAACTGTTGGTTTTCAACCTTAGTTCCCACTATTTTTTCTATATCAAGCAATTCTTTTGCTCGTGTAGCCAATAGATTTTCTTGTCTACGGGGATATGCTAAAAATACATCCAATAAGTCGGCTTTAACTTTTAAGCTGCGTTCTTCAGTCGCTATGAGGTCAGGATAATAATTGCCTTTTTTAAGGCCATTTCCAACCTTAGTCGCCTTATCAATAAAATTAATAAAGGGATGTAAACTTGCATTTTCGGTTGAATTTTCAAGCCGCTGCTTAATTTCTTGCAGAATTTGCCGTTCACAACCTAGAATATACTCTTTAAAATCAGCTAATTTTTTCTTATCCGCTGGTTGCTTAAAACCTTGTAAATTCTGTAATTCAGTGAATTCTAGTAAACTATCTAGAGTAGCTAAAAGCGTAATTAAACCATTACTAGTATGTGAACTAAAGCTATCTTTAGGATAAAAAACTGCTATGTGCTTTAATTCTCTTTGAGCGGTTTGGCTTGCTAAATAGGCCTTATTTTTCTCTATGTGGTTATAAAATCTGTTCACTTCTTCTGAATAATAAACCAAGCCAGATACTACATTACCCACACTTTTAATATCCGCAATAGAATTTATTTTGTCTGTATAAGTTTGTCTTGTTTTTTTCCACTGCTCAATCCGGTCTTTATTATAAAGACTGATTAGTTCTTTATTTAATAAGGTGTCTAAACAAACCATAGCTGTTTTAAATTCAGCTGCTCGGTCAGAATTTTTAGTATTAGCAAAGGCTTCTTTTTGCTCTTCTAAAAAACTCAGATACTGACGCCCAACTGATAATTCATTTGCTGTTGATACTATGGAATTGGTAGACATAAACAACTCTCCGGTTAAGAACTAGCAAACTATTGGATAACATATTTTTTTAAGGTATGCAAATAATTTAAATTTATTATTAAATAATTATTCGGACTGGCTAAATAAAAAGGCTGGGGTTGTTTTAAAATTAAAGTTTATGGAGGCAAGTTTCGCACTCAAGGCGAAATTTTTGATTGATAAATAGGTAAATAAAGGCTTATTTGCCAATACAAAAACTGGCAAATATTTTACCTAATAAATCATCGGCAGTAAATTCACCGGTGATTTCGGAAAGTGCTAGCTGAGCCTGGCGCAAATCTTCAGCCAGTAGCTCTCCTGCCCACCGACTCTGAAGCTGATGCTGTCCATCCAATAAAAACTGCTTAGCCCGCTGCAAAGCATCTAAATGACGGCGGCGGGCACTCATGATACCTTCTCCAGTGGTGGTAAATCCCATGATGGCTTTTAAATGTTGTTTAAGTAAATTGATACCTAGCCCCGTTTTTGCCGAAAGCTTAATAACCGTTAAATCTTGGGTTTGTTCACAAATAGGTTGTTCCGCTGTTAAATCAACCTTGTTATAAACGACGGTAGCTTTTAGATTAGCCGGCCATTCTTTAGCGAATTCTTGCCAAAGTTGCCGTGGGTTTAGATTTTTATCTAGGGTGCCATCCACCACTAATAACAGCCGATCGGCTTTTTCTATTTCTTGCCAGGCCCGGCTAATTCCCTGTTGTTCCACGATATCGCTACTAACTCTTAAACCCGCGGTATCAATAATATGCAGGGGCATACCATCTATATGAATGTATTCGCGCAATACATCCCGAGTCGTTCCCGCAACGGGAGTCACAATAGCAGATTCCCGGCCCGTTAAACAATTCAGTAAACTGGATTTACCCGCATTAGGTCTTCCCGCTATCACTATACTCATGCCTTCGCGTAAGATATTTCCTTGTTTAGCGGAAGCTGAAATAATATCTAACTGTTGCAATATTTTACTTAGATCTTGACTAACCGTGCTATCGGCTAAAAAATCTATTTCTTCTTCCGGAAAATCAATTGCGGCTTCTACATAGATCCGCAGATGAGTCAAATTTTCTTGTAACTCATTAATCTGTTTAGAGAACTCGCCCTGCAGAGAGCGAATGGCTGAGCGGGCGGCTTGTTCGGAAGAGGCATCGATTAAATCGGCAATAGCTTCGGCTTGAGCTAGATCTAACTTGCCATTGAGAAAAGCCCGCTCGGAAAACTCACCGGGCCTTGCTAAACGTGCACCTAATTCGAGGACTCGCTTTAATAAACAATCCATAACGACAGGCCCACCGTGGCCATGCAATTCCAACACATCTTCACCGGTAAACGAATGAGGTTTAGCAAAGAACAGAGCCAAGCCTTGATCGAGGGCTTGCTCATCGCCAGCGCGAAATGAGGCATAGGTAGCATAACGTGGCTTAGGTAACTCGCCTAATAAACCTTTAGCAATAGCCTCTACCTTAGGACCTGAAACCCGTATGATTCCCACACCACCCCGGCCGGGTGGGGTAGCTTGTGCAGCTATGGTCTCTGCCGTCATCAACTATCTCCTATTTTATAAGTACGTATGCCTATGTTATTTGACTTATAAGACTAGTGTCCTGCTACTACCTTGTAAGTTTAGTCATCCTGATTCGCTAACCAGTCCGGACTTTAGCAATCCCTCACTTATAAAGAGTAGATAACGTCTGCATAGGTACTTAAATAACATCCGCAAAGGGATTATAGGCTATTCGTCCGAATAGCCTATAGGATTTATTATTTACGTTTAGTTTTGGATTTTGTAGATTTATGTACTATGGGAGGTGCTAATTTTAAGCGCCGGGTAATATACCATTGTTGAAGAATAGACAAGCTATTGTTTACTACCCAGTATAGCACTAGACCCGCTGGAAAATTCAAAAATAGGAAGGTAAACACAATAGGCAATGCCATCATGACCTTTGCCTGTATAGGGTCTGGTGGCGTGGGGCTTAAACGCTGTTGTAATAACATACTGGCGCCCATTAAAATCGGCAACACATAATAAGGATCTGCCGATGCCAAATCGTGAATCCATAGAATAAAGGGTGCTTGACGCAATTCTACACTTTCAATCAATACATAATATAAGGCAATAAAGAAAGGTATTTGCACTAAAATCGGTAAACAACCTCCAAAAGGATTGACCTTTTGCTCCCTATAGAGCTTCATCATTTCCTGGCTCATTTTTTGCCGGTCATCGCCATACATTTCTTTGAGGGTTTCTATTTTTGGCTGCAACTCACGCATCCTTGCCATAGAGCGATAACTGGTTGCAGATAGTTTATAAAATACCAATTTAATTAATAAGGTAACGATAACAATGGCCCAGCCCCAGTTACCTACCACATTATAGATATGTTTCATTAACCAGAATAAGAAACTGGAAATTATCCACAACCAGCCATAATCAATGGTTAAATCAAGTCCGGGTGCCACCGTTTTTAAATAATCGGCAACTTCCGGGCCAATATAAATTTTTGCAGCCGTTTGCAATTTTTCATGTGGTTCAGCACTTAAAACCGAACTGATAGCACCTAAGGTATAAATATCACCATTAGCATGTGAATAATAAGTATAAACTTGTTCAGAATTAGGTACCCAAGCACTTAAGAAATAATGCTGTTGGAAAGCCAACCAACCACCTTTAATTTGGCGATTTAAATCTTTTTCACTTAATTTTTTATAAGTAATTTTTTCATAAAGTTTTTCGGGACTTGAAATAGAGGCGCCCGTGAAAGTTGAAAACTGGAACATTTGCTTATGTTCTGGCAAATTCAAGCGCTTTAACTGAGTATAAAATTGCCCAGTCCAAGCTTGATTAGAATTGTTATTTACTTGATAGGCAACATCAATGACATAGCTATCTCGTTTAAAGGTATAGGTTTTAACAACTTCTAACCCTTCATTATTTCGCCATTTTAAATTAACGGTTAATTCTTTTTGATCATCATTCAGTTGATAATTAGCTTGATCGGCTTGATAAATAGCTGCAGCTTGTTGCTTATCGGGTCCGGCTTGGCTAACAAGTCCACTTTGCGCAATATAAATAGAATTAGGATCGCTATTTAATAAGTCAAAAGGTTCTGAGCTTTTGAGGGCTTTAGGATACTTACGTAAACTCGTTTTGACGATATCACCGCCTTGCGTATTAATGACCACATCTAATAAGTCAGTTTGCACATTAATAAAACGGGCCATTGCTTTGGTTGCGGGTTCTTTAGCACTAGAAGCGATGTGTGATTTAATTTCACTGGGAATAGGATTAGTTGTTAATACCGATGTTAGCGGTTGGCTTATCTGATGTTCGGCTTCCCAAGCATTCCATAGAAAATAGGACACCGTAACAAGGGCAATAAATAAAAATATCCGTGTTGATTCCATAATTACTCACATTGTTTGTTAGGTACTGGATCATAACCGCCTGCATGCCAAGGATGACAACGTGCAATTCGGCCGCATGTTAGCAATAAACCTCGGAAAATACCATGGCGCAAAATGGCTTCTTCGGCGTAACAAGAACAGGTAGGCAAAAATCGGCATTGCTGGCCGATTATTGGACTTAAGGTATAACGATAGATTTTTATCAATAGAACTAAGCTTTGCTTAGTCGCTGCCACAAGGTATTTAACCATGTCTGTAATTTTTTATTGTCAACTTCATCCATTTTCCGCAGTACAATGAATACCATGTCAATTGATTTGAGTTCATGTTGCTGCAGCCTAAAACTTTCTCGGATAATACGCTTTATGCGGTTTCTCACAACTGCGTTGCCAGTTTTTTTACGAGATACGGCTAAACCTAAACGTGGATAATCCAATTCATTAGGTTTAGCAAATACCTTTATGTTACCAGTAACCAGCTTAACAGGGCCTTGAAAGCTCTGTCGGTATTCAAAAGCAGAACGTAACTTTAACCGTTTCGGAAAACGATAGGATGGCTGTTCCAACAGATTATACAGTTAACTCGTGACGACCTTTAGCACGACGTCTTCTTAATACATCACGTCCACCTTTAGTTGCCATACGAGCTCTGAACCCGTGGTCACGTTGACGTTTGATTTTGCTGGGTTGATATGTTCTTTTCATAACTTTACTACCTGTTTCTTATCATGGTTTTGCAAAAAGTCGCTAATGATAGGTAATTTACCTTAATTTTGTCAATCTCTTATTGCAAGTTAATTTAAAAATTATAGATTTTAACTAATCTAATCTGTTAAGAGATTACCATCGTTTTCATTTCTTTGGGAATAATTTGTTGTATTTTCGGCTGTAAATAAATTTCTTACTAATTTGCAGTTTGAGATTTAAGCACTATATTTAAATTGTGAACTAGTTTAATAAAGCATACGGCCAAGGAGAGAGCCCAATGAAGACGACCCTGTTCTCGGTTTTAGTTATATTAATCCTGCAAATGACTTCGGTAATTAATATAAGCCATATGTTTTCCCAAATAACCCATCAATACGGTTCTAATTTTGAAAAGTTGTTTCCAAAAGTTGAAAATCCTTTGCTCATCGATCAATCCAAACAAGAAAAATTAGAGGTGAAATTTTAAGCTTGGAAAATCTTTTACTTATTAAATAAAAGATTAGTTTTTTACTTTATGTTTATTATTAGCAAGCCAGTTTTTTGTTGATAACTTTTGTTTTTATTTATTTATCAATTAGTTATAAGAAAAAAATCTGTTAATATTCGGTGTAAATGCCCTGTGTTTAATGTCTATAATTTCGCATCTTATACATGCTTGTCATAAAATTAAATTTTTAGTGTTTTTTATTCAGTTATTTTAACCTGTTGTTAACAACCGCCTGTGGATAAGTTATAGTACTGAATATATGGCTTAATTTTTATAACCCGGAGAGTTTAGTTGGATCCCACACTTTGGCACCAATGTTTAGAGCAATTAGCTGAAGAACTGCCAGCTCAGCAGTTTAATATGTGGATACGTCCACTGCAGGCTCAAATGATTAATTCAAATCAATTGTATCTTTATGCGCCTAATCGCTTTGTTCTTGACTGGATCAATGATAAATTTATCACGCGTATTAAGGAGGTATTATTTGAATTACATAAAGACCAACAACTTGAAATCATTATTACTGTTGGCGCTAAACCCCTAGATACTAGCCATAAACCTGAACCTATCATCAATAAGAAAGTTGAGGTAGAAGTTAATGAGGTTTTACCTATCCAGTCTGTTAAGGCTAAGCGGGAAATACACCATAGTAATTTAAACCGTTCTTTTACTTTTGCTAATTTTATTAAGGGTAAGTCTAATCAGCTTGCTTATGCTGCTTCTTGTCAGGTAGCCGAAAATTCGGGTAGTGCTTATAATCCATTATTTATCTATGGTGGAGTTGGTTTAGGTAAAACCCATTTAATGCATGCCATTGGTAATACCATTTTGCAGAACAAACAAGGCGCAAAAATTTTGTATTTGCATTCGGAACGTTTTGTGGCTGATATGGTTAAAGCCTTGCAGACCAATAGTATGGAACGTTTTAAAGAACGTTATCGTACGGTAGATGCCTTGCTCATTGATGATATTCAGTTCTTTGCTGGCAAGGATCGCTCTCAAGAAGAGTTTTTTCATACTTTTAATGCTTTATTAGAAGGTCAACAACAAATTATCTTAACGTGTGACCGTTATCCCAAGGAAGTCGATGGTTTGGAAGAGCGTCTTAAGTCACGTTTTGGTTGGGGGTTAACCGTAGCCGTTGAGCCTCCAGAGTTAGAAACTCGAGTGGCCATTTTGATTAGTAAAGCCGAGCAGGCGGAAATAGAGTTACCTTATGATATCGCTTTTTTTATTGCCAAACGCATTCGTTCCAATGTGCGTGAATTGGAAGGGACTTTAAAAAGAGTGATTGCACATTCACATTTTACCGGTAAGCCCATAACACTTGAATTAGTACGCGAGGCCTTAAAAGACTTGCTATCTTTGCAAGATAAATTAGTAACCATTGATAATATTCAAAAAACGGTAGCCGAGTATTATCGAATTAAGGTAGCCGATTTGTTAGCAAAGCGCCGCAATCGTTCGGTAGCAAGACCACGGCAAATGGCCATGGCTTTAGCGAAAGAGTTGACACAACATAGCTTACCTGAAATTGGGGATGCATTCGGTGGACGCGATCATACGACGGTATTACATGCCTGCCGGAAAATTAATGAATTATCTGCCAAACAAGGCGATGTAAAAGAAGATTATCAAAATCTACTTAGAGTTTTATCTGGGGATTAATATGCAGTTTAAAATTGTCCGGGAAAATCTATTAACACCTTTGCAAGCTGTGATTGGTGTGATCGAACGTCGGCAAACTTTACCTATTTTAGCTAATGTTTTGTTAATGATTACAGAACAAGAGTTGACTTTAACAGGTACCGATTTAGAAGTTGAATTAGTCAGTAAGATCCAATTGACAGAACAAGCTCAGCCAGGTCAAATTACCGTTCCAGCAAAGAAATTATTAGATATTACCCGTTCTTTGCCCGAGGGATCGGTGATTGAATTAAAATTGGATGCTAATAGATTACAGATAAAATCGGGGCGTAGTCGTTTTAATTTAGCGGTTTTACCAGCAGCTGATTTTCCTAATTCAGAACCCTTGGTAGCCGATGTTAGTTTTTCACTTCAATCGCAGCAACTAAAATCACTGATAGAATATACCCATTTTTGTATTGCGCAACAGGACGTTCGTTACTATTTAAATGGAATTTTATTTGAAGCCACTGATAACCGTTTAAATATTGTAGCGACGGATGGCCATCGTTTAGCAATGAGCTTTCTTGAGGCTAGTATATCCCAGGAAGTTAAACAAATTATTTTACCTCGTAAAGCGGTGAGTGAACTGCTGCGTTTGTTAGCAGATAGTGACGATGACGTTCAATTAGCGTTCAATGCCAGCCAATTCCACTGTATATTTAATCAAACCGCTTTTAAATCTCGGTTAATAGATGGACGTTTTCCAAATTATAATAAAGTAATTCCACGTCAGGGTGATAAACAATTATTACTGGATAAACAACAACTTAAGCAAGGATTGTTGCGAGTCGCGGTGCTAGCTAATGAAAAAAATCGTGGGGTGCGTTTACAACTGCGTACCAACTTATTGCAAATTATGGCAAATAATGCCGAGCAGGAACAGGCGGAAGAGGAAATTGCGGTTGATTATTCTGCCACCGATTTGGATGTTGGGCTAAATGTTAATTATTTATTAGATGTTCTTAATGCTCTTAAATCTAATCAGGTTAAATTAAGTTTATCGGATTCTTATGCCAGTATTTTAATTCAGGGTAGTGATGAACCTAATAGCTTATACGTAATCATGCCAATGCGGCTCTAATATTTATGACGATATCCCGCCTTATTATTCAACAATTGCGGAATATTAATCAGGCAAGTATTGAACCAGCGTCGCAATTTAATATTATTTATGGTGACAATGGCAGTGGAAAGACCAGTGTACTAGAAGCTGTTTACTTACTGGGGTTAGGACGATCTTTTCGTAGCCGTACAATGAATTCAATTATTCAGCTGGGTAAGGAGGCTGTTACAGTTTTTGGCTTGGTTAAAGAACAGCAAAATAATGAAATTCCATTGGGAATTGAGCGGAAAAAAGATGGAGCGGTTTTTATTCGTGTGCAAGAACATACTATTAATAGCATTGCCGAACTTGCACATTATTTACCTTTACAAATAATTAACCAAGATAGTTACCAATTATTAACCGGTAGTCCTAAACAGCGGCGTCAGTTTTTAGATTGGGGATTGTTCCACGTGGAACAATCTTTTTTCCCTATCTGGAAACGTTTTCAAAGGAGCTTACAACAACGTAATGCCTGCTTGAGAAACAAAGTTTCCAATGCCGAATTAAAATTTTGGGATAAAGAATTCATTGATACGGCACTTATCATCGATCAATTACGCACGCATCAATTGGAGCAATATAAGCAGATTTTTGTAAAAAGATTCAAACAACTCAATGATATTGATGATATTGAATTAATTTATAAACGCGGTTGGAATGCTGAGCTTGATTTAGAACAAGCCTTGGCAGAATCTCTATCTCGAGATAGACAATATGGTTTTACTCATGCCGGGCCCCATAGGGCAGATATTGATATAAAAACAGGTAAAATGTTGGCCAGCCAATTGCTTTCAAGAGGCCAACAGAAGTTATTAACCTATAGTTTATTGTTAGCTCAAGGGCAATTATTGACAGAATATACCCATAGGAAATGTGTTTATTTAATCGATGATATGCCAGCGGAATTGGATAGGCATCATATCCAATCGGTGCTTACAAGTTTAACGGAGATGCAAGCCCAATTATTTATTACTTGCATCGATCCTCAAGCTATTGCACCTGCTATTAAAACAGCCGTTAAAATGTTTCACGTGGAACAAGGTGTAATAACCGCTGTGGACAATCGGGAAGCCACCTCGTAGACCCTAATCATAACAGGCCTCTTTCGAAATTTTCATAGGCGGGTGGCTGCTAGACATAGGCTAACTCCAATGGAAAGTTTATTAGCAGGAATGATATAATGAATAAACTCTCAAAATCTTAACCCATCAGGGTTCGCTGTCCGCCTAAAAAATTTCTACCATAATCGGGTATTATTGGAGAAAGTGAGTATGCAAATTTTAATAGATGGTAACGACATTACTAAAGCTGAATTTGCCAACTACATATTCACTAACCACTTAACCAATGCCTATAAGTCTGCAATAATAGGTGAAAATATCGATGAGTACTTCAGCCAAGCTTTGCTAGAAAATAATAAACTTCTGTTATGCAAGGTGATAAATATTATTTCTGCTAATAGAGTTCTTTCCAAAACCTCAGTGGTGAGACAAGGTCGCTACAAAAATTTGTGAAAAAGCGCAGTGTACAATTGAGTACATGAGCATTTTGAACCCATTTTTGTAGCGAGATTGG
>JAQSXL010000172.1 GCA_029256685.1 Gammaproteobacteria bacterium
CTTATTATGGCGTGGTTTGCAGTTAGATCCACATAAAATACCTTCTACTTTAATTAATAAGCCTGTGCCAAAATTTAACTTACCCGATCTCATGAACTCGGGTAACAGGCTCACTGAACGGCAGTTTTTAGGTCAGGTATCTTTAGTTAATGTTTGGGCCACCTGGTGTACCGCTTGTCAGCAAGAGCATCCTATTTTATTGGACATTGCGCGTACTCATAAAGTGAAACTTTATGCAATCGATTATAAAGATGATTTGCAAACGGCTAAAAATTGGTTAGCTCAGTATGGCAATCCCTTTCTTGCCATTGGTTTTGATGCAACAGGACAAGCCGCTATTGACTGGGGTGTTTATGGTACGCCGGAAACATTTTTGATTGATAGGCAAGGCATTATCCGTTATAAACATATAGGTCCCTTGACTAAACAAATATGGCAAAATACCTTGTTACCTCTCATAGATAAACTACGGACTGGTGCAGTATGAAACGACCTCTTTCGAAACTCTACTTTTGCTGGGAACTTGGGTGTCGATTTGGTGCTCGAATTCTCACATACTGCTATGTATGCTGTGGTTCTGCGCTCCGAGTCTCCTGCAACTTACCTAGCATAAGCGATTTTCGAAAGAGGTCTAGAGTTTATTTTTTTAAATTAATAGGTTTGATGCTCTTACTATATTCCTTAACTCTAGTTGCGGCTACCGAGCAATATCCGTTCGTTAGTGCGGCGCAACGGACAGATTTTAATCAGCTGACTCATGAATTACGTTGCTTGGTTTGTCAGAATCAGGATCTGGCAGATTCTAATGCCCCCCTTGCCGTAGACTTACGCGCAGAAATTTATCAAATGATCAAGCGGGGAGAGTCAAAACAATCCGTGATCAACTATATGACCGCACGCTATGGCGATTTTGTTCTGTATAAAACACCGCTTAAGTCAACGACTTATGTGTTGTGGCTATCGCCTTTTGCTATGCTGCTGCTTGCGTTTAGTGTGCTTATTGTTATAGTAAGACGGCGTTATCAACGAATGAACGGAGATAGCTAAGATGCCGCTATTTTGGTTATTAGCCGCACTACTGATTTTTACCACTTTATTATGCGTCGCTTGGCCGTTTTTACCACGGCTTGCTCGCACCAATACACTTTCAGAGCCTCCTCCAAAACGCATCTTGATCCTATTGCTGATAGCTTTGCCGGGTTTAGCCATTGGGTTATATCTGCATTGGGGTAGCGGTAAACAATGGTCGTTGTATTATCAGCAACAGAAAAATAGCCAAGTAATCGATAGTACTTTGCAACAATTTGGTTCGCCACAGCAGGTGATTGAAAAATTAGAGGCACAGTTACAGACCCGTCCAGATGCTAAGGGTTGGTATTTATTAGGCAGGCTTTATATGAGCCAATCTCTATTTCCGCAGGCTGTTGCCGCATTTGCCAACGCCAATGAACTTAAACCTAATGATCCTCAAACTATCTTGCAATATGCCGAAGCCCAATTTTTAGCTCAGCATAGCCTATCGATTCAGGCTAAGGCGTTGATTGAAAAGGTTTTAGCTCAACAACCGGATAATACCGAGGCTGCGAATATTCTTGCCATTGCGGCCTATCAACAGGGCGATTATCAACAAGCGATTGACCGTTGGGAACAGTTATTAACACGCTTTCCTGCCCAGAGTGAAGATGGCAAGAAATTATTAGAAGCCATTGCACGAGCACAGGCAGGCTTAAAAGAAATGCCTCAGTTAGCCGCAAAAATTCAAATTCCGGTAAGGGTGAAATTAGCTAAAGAATTACTAAAGCAGCTGAATCCTGATGATACGGTTTTTATCTATGCTCAAGCCGCAACAGGGCCTAAAATGCCATTGGCTATCATACGTAAGCAAGTTAAAGATCTACCTCTTACGGTGACTTTGGACGAGACCATGGCCATGATTCCCGGAATGACCTTAGATAAATTTAATCCAATACACCTTGTGGCAAGGGTGAGCAAGTCAGGCCAGGCGCAGCCCCAACCGGGTGATTGGTTAGGAACAAGTCCAACGATTGACACGGCGAATATACCGGCTAATTTACAAATCGTCATTAATAACAGAAATTCATCAGTATCTAAAAATTGATGCACAGATACTTAGAGAGTGTTTTCAAACTCGCTAGGCTAAAGTCAGAAAATCAGCGATTTATGCAGCATAGTAGAGTTTGAAAATATTCTCTTATACCCTTTAGGCAATTTATGCTAGCTTAGCCTAAATTTATTTTGCCTAGCAGCTACTTTGCAATCCAATTGAGAAATAGAAAAATAGCCTAAGCTTGATTGATAACCAAGCAAACTTCACCTATTATGCTATGCTTAATTTGATAAATAGCGGAATATTATTAAGGGAACAGATATATGCTTATCATATTACAAATATTATTTTTAATAGGGACAATGGTTGGGCTCGCGTATTTTCGTACTAAGCCCATAGTTTGGACTACAACCCTTACAACAGTATTAGTGCTGGTCAGTTGGATGAGTAAAATATACTCTCCCCATTTCATGTGGCTGCTTGATATCCTTTGGTTAATATTTATTCCCGTGGCGGTTATTTTTAATTTTCCTTTAGTAAGACAACGTTTATTGGCTAAACCCTTAATGCGATTTGTCCGTAAGTCATTACCGCCTATGAGTAGCACCGAGCGTGAAGCCTTAGATGCCGGCGATACTTGGTGGGAAGGCGATCTATTTAAAGGCCAACCCGATTGGCAAAAATTGTATAGCCTCCCAAAACCACAGTTATCCGCTGAAGAGCAGGCTTTTTTAGATAACCAAGTCGAAACTTTGTGTGGCATGCTTGATGATTGGCAAATTGTGCAACATGATAAGGATTTACCCCAAGAAGTTTGGAATTACATTAAAAAAGAGCGCTTCTTTGGTATAGTCGCTAAAAAAGAATATGGCGGCTTAGGTTTCTCTGCTTTAGCTCATTCCACTATTATTTTAAAACTAGCTTCACGTAGTATTAGTGCGGGGGTTACGGTTATGGTACCCAACTCCTTAGGCCCCGCCGAGCTTTTATATCACTATGGTACTAAGGAACAAAAAGATTATTATTTACCAAGGCTAGCTCGGGCCGAAGAAATTCCTTGTTTTGCCTTAACCGGGCCTGAAGCCGGTAGTGACGCCGCTGCCATGACCGATACCGGCGTGGTATGCATGGGCGAATACCAAGGTAAACAAGTTTTGGGGATTCGTCTAAACTGGAATAAACACTATATTACCTTAGCGCCTATCGCAACGGTATTAGGGCTGGCCTTTAAACTATACGATCCGGAACATTTATTGGGTCAGCAGGACGATGTCGGTATTACCGTGTGTTTGATTCCAACTTCACATCCTGGCGTGGAAATCGGCCGTAGACATTTACCACTCAATTTCGCTTTTATGAATGGACCCACCACCGGTAAAGATGTATTTATTCCCCTTGATTGGATTGTCGGTGGACCCCAAATGGCAGGTCAAGGTTGGCGTATGCTAATGGAATGTTTATCCATTGGGCGTGGAGTTTCTTTACCCGCGACTGCGGTAGCTAACGCTAAATTGTCTTATCGAATGACAGGGGCTTATGCAAGACTGCGCAAACAATTTAAAACTTCCATCGGTACCTTTGAGGGTGTTGAAGAGGCCTTAGCGCGCATTGGTGGTTATGCCTATTTGCTAGAGTCTACACGTCTATTAACCCTCACCGGTTTAGATTTAGGGGTTAAGCCTTCGGTAGTTTCAGCTATTGCAAAATATCATATGACCGAATTGAGCCGTCAAATAATGAATGATGCCATGGATATTCATGCGGGAAAAGGTATTCAGATGGGGCCAAGAAATTACTTGGCGCATGGTTATATTGCTATTCCTATTAGCATAACGGTTGAGGGTGCGAATATTTTAACCCGTAATTTGATTATCTTTGGTCAAGGTGCAATCCGTTGCCATCCTTATGTTCGCCAAGAAATGGAAGCTGTGGCTGATGCCAATCAAATTCGTGGTTTGCAGACTTTTGATAAGCTAATAACGGGTCATATTGGCTATATGATGAGTAATATGGTACGCAGCTTTGTCATGGGGATTACGGCTGCCCGTTGGTTGAAGGTTCCAGCTTATGCTGGCGAGTTAACTTATTATCATCGCCAAATTATCCGTATGAGTACCGCGTTGGCTTTTGTAGCC
>JAQSXL010000173.1 GCA_029256685.1 Gammaproteobacteria bacterium
TGGTGCTCTCATATAAGCAAACCCTCTGCGGCAGGGATGCCGTAGTGGAGACTATAGGGACATATTCATGTCGAGTTTGCGTTATGAGAGCACCAGCAGGTTCCTTCATAAAGCCTGATACAGCTTGCTTAAGCCAAAAGGAGAATTGCTATATACTTCTATAAGTGATAGGAGCAAGAGTATATCCTTGCTAAACGAGATTCATCCAAAATTTCCTTATTTTAAGGATCAAGCCGAACATCTAATCAAGAAAGCCAATAGCGATAGATTAATTTTATCCAGATGTACTATAGTATAAAATAGCTAAAGCGAATCCGGTTTTTATGGATTACCGCCTGCCCAACAATCTTGCTGGCAAGATGCAACGGTTAAACGGCAAAGTTCATTAAATACGGGTATTTGGCTAATATCGGCCTTATTACCGTAATCACGGGGGCGGCAAACTCCCTCTTTATCTTGCTTACCTATTACCTGGGTAGATCCGTGTACATAAATGGTTTTGCCCTGATTTTTATCTGGCAAGGCATAGCGTGAGTCTTGCGATTTGAAAGAGAAACAAGTTAATTTACAATTTTCTGCGGAATTAAGCGTAGAATGCGGTTGTGAGCGGATAGGCTTATGAGAGGATGATTTTAAAATGATTACCTCATGTATGACGTAGAGAGTAGGCGTCTGACAGCCGGCTAAGGTAATAAAAATTAAAGCATTTACTAAAACATAAGCTATTTTTTTGGCTGTAATCATAGGGTTTCTCTACCAAGCAAAGCATGTGAAAGGGTATTGCTATCCACATATTCTAGCTCACCTCCCATGGGAACTCCATGAGCAATTCGGCTACATTGAATGTGATGGGATTTGAGCAGTTCAGACAAATAGTGAGCGGTGGCTTCACCTTCAACCGTTGGATTGGTCGCTAAAATAGCTTCTTTAGGTGGATGGGTTTTAATACGTTGTAATAGGGCAGGGATACCAATTTGCTCGGGGCCAATCCCATCAAGCGGCGATAAATGTCCCATGAGTACAAAGTATAATCCCCGGTATATGCCGGTCATTTCAATGGCATTGATATCGGTAGGGGTTTCAACGATGCATAATTGAGTTTGATCGCGGCCGGGATTGGTACAAATTCCACAAACCTCAAGCTCCGTCAACGTTCGGCAGGATTTGCAGTTACCCACGTTAGCGATAGCTTCTTGCAAACTTTCTGCAAGCTGTCTACCGCCTCCCCGATTACGCTGTAATAGATAAAAAGCCATGCGTTGGGCCGACTTAGGACCCACGCCAGGAAGGCAGCGCAGGGCTGTAATAAGTTGTTTAATGAGAGGGCTGGTTGCTGACACCTAACTATTTTCTCCAAATATTGAAATAGCTCTCAGCCTTTATTCGTATCGCCAAAGAGTTCGTTAATATCTTTAGGCACTTTAATACCACTGGCAAGAGAGGCTATTTTGTCACGTGAAGTTTTTTCAATTTTGCGTACCGCATCATTAATTGCAGCGGCCACTAAGTCTTCAATCATATCTTTATCTTCATCGATAATTAAGCTGCGATCAATAAAAACCTTTGCCACATCATAACGGCCGTTCATGGTAATTTTTACTAAACCACCACCCGCTTCACCCGTGACCTTTAATTCAACGAGTTCCTGCTGAGCTTTTTGCATTTGCTCTTGCATACCTTGGGCTTGCTTAAGTAATTCATCAAAATTAGCTTTCATATTTATTTACCTCTATTTAATTTAAAATTATCCTGCAGGAATATTTCGCCTATATAGGATCGGTACTTACTAGTTTAGCATTAAAATGAGAAATGATCGTTTTCACATGCTCATCTTGCTCTAAACTTATCCGTGCTTGCTGTTGTCGCTCTTCTTGATTATGCTGTAGTTGCTGAGCCGGGGAGAGTTGTCCACTATCGGCTAGCTTAATTTCTAATTTGATAGGACTCTGATAATGATTTTGTAGTGCCTGGGTCAGCCGTTCGTGTAATTTATCATTTAACAATGGCTTATGTTTAGGCGCTAGAGTAAGCTCAATAAAACCAGATTGCCACTTGGTAACAACGCAGTGTGTGGCAAGCGCTGAAGCGACTCCAACCAACTTTAACTTAGGGATTAATTCAGCCCAGTCAGGGGCTTGTAATGGTGGCTGGGATTTTATCGGTTCAGCGGTTTGAGCCACCGTTTTTACAACTACATGGGGTTGTGTTGATGACCTTGGATTTTCCTGAGTTTTATCGGCAATGGGTGCAGTGTTTTGAGGTTGGCGTTGTGCCGTTGAGTTATCAGCCGCTGAGTTTATGGCGAAGCTGGGTGATTTAACTAAAGCTGGCTGAGGTATTGAGCTTGGGTAAAAAGCCAGCATTCTTAATAAAATCATTTCAAACCCCACCCGAATGCTAGGGGCTAATGATAAGTCTCGACGGCCGATTAAGCCAATTTGATAAAAAAGCTGAATATCCTCGGGAGCAAATTGTTTAACATAGCTTAAAAGATTTTCATCTTGCACCAGTGAAGCATCGGGAATGGTTTGATATATTGCAAGTTGATGGAAAATATTAAGCAGCGCTTCTAAGGCATTATTAAAGTCGGTATTTAATTCAACCATCTGCTGAATAGTTGTTAAAATAAGTTGGCCATCCCTCTGGGCTAAACCCGCGAGTAGGTTAGATAAAAATTGCTGATCAACCGTGCCTAGCATCATTTGAATGTTTTGTAAGCTTAGTTTGCCTTGGCAATAGGCTATGGCTTGATCGAGTAAACTCAAGGCGTCGCGCACACTGCCATTAGCCGCTTTGGCTAATATGCTGAGGGCAGCTGGTTCTGCAAGGAGTTGTTCTTTAGCGATAATCGTTTGTAAATGCTGGCTGATAATCTCTGGGGCCAAATTTTTTAAATGAAACTGTAGGCACCTTGATAAAATGGTTACGGGTAAACGTTGCGGATCAGTCGTAGCCAAAAGAAATTTTATATGGGGAGGCGGTTCCTCTAAGGTTTTTAAGAGTGCATTAAAGCTATGATTTGAGAGCATATGCACTTCGTCTATGAGATAGATTTTAAACCGCCCCCGGGTGGGCGCATATTGTACATTATCCAGTAATTCACGAGTGTCTTCGACCTTGGTGCGTGAGGCAGCATCTACTTCAATCAGATCCACAAAGCGGCCTTGAGTAATATCTTCGCAGGCAGAACATTGTCCGCAGGGTTCTGCGGTGATGCCCCGCTCGCAATTTAAACAGCGCGCTAAGATACGGCCTATAGTGGTTTTTCCAACACCACGCGTTCCGGTAAATAAATAAGCATGATGTAAACGTTGCTGAGTAAGGGCGTTAATTAAAGGTTTTAAGACGTGCTCTTGGCCAATTAATTCTTGAAAATTTTTGGGCCGCCATTTGCGAGCTAATACTTGATATGACATCGTAATTTAACTACTACAATTAAAATTTTAAACGAATTATAGCTTAAATAGAACGGTTAGTCTCGCGGATCAATCTTATATAGCCATTATCACTTAAATTCCTATAATAAAAATGGGTGGCATCTAAGTGATAATGGCTATATAAGATTTATTATGGGTGGCACTCATCAGCCACATTCCGGCACACGCGGCCACTACTACCGTTGCTTCCTTCCGGACCTGGCGGGTTTTGCAGTATAGCGTTGCGAAAGGACCGATGAGTTGCCATAACTGGCGGAGAGGGAGGGATGATTCCAGGCTTCCTGCTTTTCACCCGGCGGGCCGGCTCTACAGCCGTTCAAATTTGCTTCTGGCAAATTTGTCAAACCCTCACTAAAAACTCCTGGAAGCATTGTAATATATATCATAATTAAATCAACCTTTTTCATCCGTGTTCTAGGCTTTGTTGAATAACCCTACAGATAAGGTAAATTAGGAAAATTTAATTGATACTGGATAGACGATGCCCCATACGTATCCTGCCAAGAAAGGTTGGAAATTTCCCAAGCAAAAACACAAAATACTTAACTGGTCTGAGTATAATAAAGCGCTCAGGCAGCGAGGTAATTAGGTTGCGGTGTTTTGAATAAAATGACCGCATTAGGCATGCCTCTAAGCTATCGATCGGCCTGAATTTAGGGTAGCACTCAACAACCGCAAGCAATGCGCTACGCTATGGGATGAACTATGTCGATCCGGATGCTAATTATTATGAAGATCGTTACCA
>JAQSXL010000174.1 GCA_029256685.1 Gammaproteobacteria bacterium
CTACCATGCGATTAATAAATTCTTCGTGTTTCTTTTGATCTTCACTGGTTTTAGTATTAAAAGAAATAACGGGTAAAATTTCCTCGGTATTGGAAAACATTTTTTTCTCAATAACCGTACGTAGTTTTTGGTAACTCGTCCAGACTGGATTTTTACCTTTATTGGCTGCCTTTGCGCGTAGTACAAAATTAACGACTTCATTACGAAAATCCTTAGGATTAATGATGCCCGCGGGTTTTTCAATTTTTTCTAGCTCTTGATTAAGTGCATTTCTATCAAATACCTCGCCAGTATCGGGATCGCGGTATTCTTGATCTTGGATCCAATAGTCTGCATAGATAACATAACGATCAAAAATATTTTGGCCATATTCCGAGTAAGATTCAAGGTAAGCGGTTTGAATTTCCTTGCCAATAAACTCAATATAATCGGGAATTAGATGACCTTTAATAAAGCTTAGGTATTTTTCGTGAATTTCTATGGGGAATTGTTCGCGCTCAATCTGTTGCTCAAGTACATAAAGTAAATGTACGGGGTTTGCTGCAATCTCGGTGTAATCAAAATTGAAAACCTTGGCTAAAATTTTAAAGGCAAAGCGCGTTGATAATCCGGTCATCCCTTCATCGACTCCGGCATAATCTTTATATTCTTGGTAAGATTTTGCTTTAGGATCGATATCTTTTAAGTTTTCTCCATCATAAATCCGCATCTTGGAATAAATACTCGAATTTTCGGGATCTTTAAGCCTTGATAAAACAAAAAAGTGAGCCAACATCTTTAAGGTACCGGGTGCGCAAGGAGCGTTACACAAGGTACTATTTTTAATTAATTTATCATAAATCTTAATTTCCTCGGTAACTCGTAGGCAATACGGTACCTTGACAATATATATTCTATCAATAAAGGCTTCATTTTTTTTGTTATTTTTAAAGGCTATCCATTACGACTCGTTAGAATGAGCCAAAATAATGCCTTCAAATGGAATGGCTGATAGCCCCTCGGTAGCATTATAGTTACCCTCTTGAGTGGCGGTTAACAAGGGATGTAGCATTTTGATAGGTGCTTTAAACATCTCCACAAACTCTAGTAATCCTCTGTTAGCAAGACATAGTCCCCCAGAGAAACTGTAGGCGTCGGGATCGTTTTGCGCAAAATGTTCTAATTGGCGTATATCAACTTTTCCTACCAGGGTTGATATATCTTGATTATTTTCATCACCCGGTTCGGTTTTCGCTACGGCCTGTTGTTTATGAATGGAAGGAAAAAGTTTAACTATCTTAAATTTTCGGATATCCCCATTAAATTCTTGTAAACGTTTAATAGCCCAAGGCGACATAATGGTTTTTACATAGCGTTTGGGTATGCCATATTCTTGTTCTAAGATTGGCCCATCTTCCTCATAAGAAAATAATCCTAAAGGCGATTCAAATACAGGTGAATCCTTAATTGCATAAAAGGGGCTTTTTTGTATAAGTTCTTTAAGTTTCTCTGCTAAGGATGATTTACCACCACCCACGGGACCTAATAAATAGAGGATTTGCTTATGCTCTTCTAAGCCTTGGGAGGCATGTGTGAAGTAAGAAACAATTTGTTCTATGGCATCTTCCATACCATAAAATTCTTTAAAAGCGGGATAACGTTTAATAACTCGATTAGCAAATAGGCGGCTTAAACGAGGGTCTTGGCGGGTATCTACCAATTCAGCTTCACCAATTGCCATGAGCATACGCTCGGCTGCATTTGCGTAAGCTATAGGATTAGACTTACAAAGTTCTAAATACTCTTCCAGGGTGAGTTCTTCTTCTTGTTGTGCGGAAAAGCGTGAAATATACTCATTGATAATATTCATGGCTGACCTCCATAGTAGCGCATGATTTGGCTTTACTGCATCTATAAGCATAGCAAAAATGCGTTGCGTCCGCGAGAAAAGTTAAGCTAAATATTTGGTTATAGCTGAAATATTTAGCATCGGTAAGTTATAAATGAGTAATTTTTATAATATAAATAGACAAGCCATTCACAATAAAGTAAAAACTTAATCAATAGTTAATTCAATAAACCTTAGAAAATGGTCAAAAAATTTTCGCTATGGTATAAAAGCTTACAGTACGTCATTAGACGGTATCAAAAAGATGATTGTGCAGCCTATGCAGCCGTTTTAACCTTAGATACTTTATTGAGTTTAGTCCCTTTATTAGCGGCGAGTATTGCAATTTTTTCAATCAACCCAAAGTTGCAAACCCTAGTAATTCGGGCTGAGCATAAGTTATTAGCGCACTTCGTGATTGATACTGGCTATGAAATTCAAGCTTATCTTGAGCGCCTGTCCCGTCAAGCGGCTAAAGTATCTATTATAGGTGCTTTGTTGCTATTAACTACTTCAATTAAAATGTTATATTCCTTGTTACAAGCCTTTAAGGTTATTCTACGGGCTAGGATACGCCAGAAAACTCGTCTTGAGCTTGTTTTTTCCGGCTTAGCCTGGCTTTTCGCCCCTATTATCGTGGGGCTTGGGATAGCGATCAGTTCTTATCTTATGTCGTTCACTTTATTTACCAAACACAGTCAATACTTTAGTTTATTAAAGCCATTACTATCTTTCATTCCTATTTTTCTTACTACCATTGCTTTTGGGTTTTTATACATGGTGGCATCGCTTTTTGTGGTAAATACCCGTTATGCTTTTTATGGCGCCTTTTGTGCGGCTTTACTATTTGAACTCACTAAATGGCTATTTGGTTTATATATTTTACATTTTCCGAGTTATCAATTGTTATATGGGGTAATTGCTGCCATCCCTTTGTTTTTGTTATGGCTTTATATTTCTTGGCAAATAGTTTTGTTAGGTGCGATAATAGTCGAAGCCCTAGCCTATAAAGCTAGATATCGCTCCAACGTTAAATTAGATGGCTTTAGCCATGCTATCTGTTGGCTTGGCTATTTTTGGCAGGCGCAGCAGCAAAATCAACAATTAACGCTCGATGATTTAATCGCTAGGGATCAAGTAGGGTATCGGGTTGAGCCGGAAGATCTGTTAGCTATTTTAACAGACCTAGGATTTGTTACCACAACTAGGCAGGGGCACTATATATTAGCTAGAGATATCAGTAACTTCAGTTTGCTCGATTGTTTTCATTTATTGCCATGGAAGCTGCCTGCGGTTGAGCAGCTAAGGCAAATAAATTTTTCCTGTAAGGAAAAACTGCTCGCTTTAGTTGCTGCACTTGAGGTGGTACGTAATCAGCAGCTTGATAAACCGTTAATTTCATTATACCACTGATTGTAAAGCCTCTAAAATAGGGTAAACGCCTTTAACTACTCAGTAAGGTACTTGATTAATGTTGGGTTATCGACGCAGATGCGTTTATCTTTATGGAGACATAGGTTTCTGTTGCAAGTTGAAACTGAGAGGCATTAACCCTTAGCTGATTTTTTAAATATTTGCTCAATCTTTCGCCTAAGGTATATTGTTAACATAATCATTAGTCCTCATGCTGTAAAATTAATCACTACCTTTTATCTGAAATTAAGTGTATACTGGAGACTATTGATAAATAGAGGGTTAATTTCTCTATTAGGTTCATCTCTACCTGATCCCGTATTCCTCCCGTAGGATTTCTTTATAGGCCTTGAAGGCTCTATCAGTTGGCGATGAGTATTTAGCCAGCTACCATTTCCCATGTCCTTTAAATAGTGCAGTGGCAAATCGAGCGTAGCTTGCACCATTCGCAGGACTTATCGTGCATGCGTAAGCCCTAACATTATTTAAAGGTATAATATGTCATTTGAAATTTTAAATTTAGATCCGTTATTATTAAAGGGGTTAGCTCAGTGTGGTTACACCAAAGCTACTCCTATTCAGGCTCAAGCTATTCCAGTGATAATACAAGGCCAAGATTTAATCGCTTCGGCACAAACTGGTACGGGTAAAACCGCCGCGTTTTTATTACCCGCTATTCACAATATGCTAGCTAGTATGGCCGCCAACCCCGGTCAGCAGCAAAAAAAGCCACGTATTTTAGTTTTATCGCCTACCCGTGAATTGGCTCAACAGATTGAAAAAGCCGCGCGCGACTACAGCCGTTGTATTCGTATGTCGTCGGTAAGTTTGGTAGGTGGTATGCCTTACCCACCGCAAATCCGCGCTCTATCGCG
>JAQSXL010000175.1 GCA_029256685.1 Gammaproteobacteria bacterium
ACGGGTTTCCATTGTCATTACTCCCAGTTGAATGAAACAACTTGGTAGTTTGGCAGCTTCAGTTAGATAGGCCTAGGTGTAGTTAGCTGACCGTTTACAAGTAAAAACGATTTTAGTTGCTGTAAATTCTCCTCTGTGATTAATAAATTGATTAATTTGCGAACTGAAGGTGATAGCTCAGTTGCTTTATAGATATCTTGTTGTAACTGACGTAAACGCTGAAAATTTTCTTCATTGATTAAGTGTTGTTTTTCCTCCTCTTTCATTGCGAGATTGTCAAAAGTTGTCAGTATTTCAGTATTCATCGGGTTTCTCCTATTAAGGTTGAAAAATCAATCAGGTTGCTTAAGTTAAATAAATTGAAAAGTTGGTGTTTGTAAAAAATGAGAAACTGCTTAATGAATAGCAATAACAAAACGTTGCTGTTTTGAAATAACAAAGCAATACGAATTAAAGGTTCATCGTTGTAAAAATAGTGAATTGGATAAGCGCGACATAACAAGCGTTAAGCCACAAAATAGTGCGAGGTATAAAAAACCAAAATTGCATAAGGGATTAACCGTTAAGGTTAACTATTGACTGAATGGGGTTATAAAACCCTACTGGATATAACAAGAAACTTTGCCACAATGTGAATAAAGAAATGAAAGTTGGACACTTTCAATTGAACCCAAGTTCATTTGAACTCCGCGCATTTTTCAGGGTCCCGTTAGCCTTTCCTTATTAAGTTTAAGTCGAATAAGGCAACGACTTTCAATCACTTTAAATATAGCGCAGAGCCAAGATCGCTTCAAGTTTTTTCTGTTAAGATCCTATGAATATAAGCTTGTTAAATCTATCCAAAGCAATTTTGAAGATAGGCTTCAAAATCGTGGATAAAAGTGGTAAGCACGTGAAAAAAGTGACGTATTTTCTGTGGAAAGCAGAAAATATGGGGGCTTCGCGAGCGGCTGGTGCCGCGTCACTGCGGACGAACGTGCTCCAGTGACGCGGCGGGGGCGCTGCGCGGTGGCTGCAGGGTTAATACGCCGTAGGCAGCATACTAACCCTGCAGCTTGCTTTTTTGCTTGGGCTAAAAAGTATGAGCCTTGTCCCATGGACTTTGTTGATAAATGCAGGGATTTCTCAACAAGGGTCCACAGGACCTATAAGCCGTGGATATGGTGGATAAGTCTTGCAACTTACCCACATACCCACCGCCCAACAAGGCATCCTGTATTTTTTAGGATACAGGATGCGAAGCTGGTAAGTCATTAAACAGTCTGCCTAGGGAATAGGTAAAATTTAGTCAATACGCTATACTTTTTAAATAACTTAGCGATAATTCAAATAAAAGGAAGAATACTATGATTAGTCAGCATTCACCGAGCAGTCCTGCACAACCCGCAACCAGTATAAATATACCAAACAACAATCCTGTACTTCATACAAACCCAATAGATATCGCTCAGCTTATTACGAACCGACAGCAGTATCTACAGCAGCATCAACCCAGTAAATTAGAAAAACTCGCCCAATGTTTGAAACTCTACGAACCACAGCAATTGCAAAGCACACTTCACCTTTTATTAAGTCACCTCATTGATAAGAAATATACTTACCTGGCAAGTGGTATCCTAAATGCCATTGCGGCAACCCTCGCTAAAAATTATTCTAGGGAGAGCAATACATTATTGATTATCGCAACACTGATTGGTTTAACTAACTACAGCGTGTTTAAAACGGCTGAAGTCATACGGGTAAATAAAAAAGTAGCGGATGAAATTTATGGCTTGGCTAAAGCACTAAGGCAAGCCCCACAACTACAGCGCCTACAAGGCGCAAGAATTTATGGGATTATCCATGAGACCGTGACACCGATAGTTTTTTCAGCATTAGCCGGCTACCTAATTTATCTGAATTGGAGTGATGCAGCTAACAAGGATCGAGCAACAACTTGGGTGGCCTTCAGTTACCTTCTAGCAGGCACCTTAGCGCATTTGCTTGCTAACGGTATTTTAACAGCCTTTAGGAATAGCGCGCTAAGCCGTAAACAACAACTGAGTAACCAGCTCAACCTACGCATGGGTAGCCACTTTGGCACCGAGCTAAATCAGCAGCAAGCAAAAGACGATATAGAAGCCCTCCTTAGTATAATGCCCACATTAACAGCACGTTGTATAGAGCAAAACTATCCACTTGCAGAAACATTGTTAATCCTGGATTGCTGCTCACGCCTCCATATGTCCGAAAAAAGCATAGTTAATAACTTAGAAACACATCACTTAGATGCTATCAAACGAAATCATAATATTTATCAACTGCTTGCTAATCGCTTGTTATCAACCGATACCTTGTTCAAACTTACACAACCGCAGCTTGAGAAAATTGACACGTTTGATGTAAATTTACTTAACTCTTTTCAACCTACTAATAGTAAAGCCGTGCGCAGAGGGAGCAGATTACTCTGGGAAGCCTATGCAGAGGCACAGATTAGTTTAGAGACAGAGGCTCACTTGAAAGTGTTTAGTTATTTATTTCAGAATTATTCTACCTGCTGCGATATCTTTAAAACGCGGCAAACTGCCATCGAGTTCATGGGTAAATATATTACCTTGACGGAATATTGCATCGATCAAGACATTCCTGCCAAAACCATCAGCCAGTATTTAAAGCTAATCGATAAGCTTCATATCACCGCCGATGAGGCCAGTGAGCTACAGCTTATACATCTTAATGCCCTATTAAGTAAAGCATCCAACTGGTTATGGCTTTTGGACAGAGAAGAAAATATACTCCCGACCTCGCAATTTGCCAGAGTCACTAATGAAAGTATCTTACGTAATATAAATCTAGTAGCTAGGGAAGTACTTGAAACCTATCTTCAATCATACCGAGAATTTAGGGCAATCACTCGGCGGGTGGAAACCATGACGCCTGATGAGATTGGCCAGCTCAATGCGGATTTTAAACAAGCATCTAGTGCACTAGCTAAACAACAAGTGATTAACGAATGGCTAAATAGTGCTACTACTCTTAATAATCAAACCCAGCCCCAATCTGTGTTACAATTGCGGTAGAGAAAACGCCTACGTGGAGGTTTTATGAAAGAACAATCAACGCCTTTTCAACAGTTGTTACAAAAGTTGTACTGGTGGAGCGATATCGATGTTACGGAAGAAAATATAAGCCAGCTCGAGCAATGGATGCAAGAAAGCGAACATACTCAAGAGCATGTTAAGCAAGGTGATTCATTTTGTCTAAAATCACTCATCGACTCTGTAGCAACGCCCGAGGATGTCACACTAAAATTGCTTAACTTTCTTGTCGCAAAAGGGGCAGACATTCACTATAAAAATGGTTATGGTAATTTACTGCATAACGCTATTTTTGCTAACAAGCAAGCTATTTTTGAACAGCTTTTAGAGGCTGAGGTGGATCCTAACTGTAAAGATGGGTTTGGCGAGACACCTCTGCATTTGGCGGTTAAGTATAATCGCCCTTGGGCTGTGAAAGAATTATTACAAATCGATACTATACAGCATCTCAGCCTTCACGAGCCTAGTAAAAAAGGTAAAACACCGGCTGAGCTGATGACCAAAGAAACTGACTTTGAGATTCGTACGCTGTTACGCCAGCATACTTGGAGTAAAGAGCCGAGTCAAAGTGTTACCTCGACGCTACGTTATCGTGCTTCCTCAAAACCAAAGGAGGAGCAGCCCTTACTCGATACACAACAGCCTGACCAAGCAAAATCCAATCTCTTAGAATACCTCCCTTCCTCTGTCCGCAAGATTTTAGGCTATTAATGGCTTAGCAAACATGTAAGAAATGAATGGGATACAAACAGGAAACGCTTTTCTACAATAAGGCTCACGTGGCAAAACACAGTGATGAGGTTTGCAGGTATTAGTGATAGGCATACATTTCTTTTAAATATAAACCATGGGTAACAAAAGTTACCCATGATTCTTACTTAGTACACTAACTGTTTGGCTGGTTCCGTCGCAAATTTTTTATTTGACCACTAGGAAGTGCAAACACATTTCTGCTAGGCGTAATTAGGCCGCTAGCGCATAAAATTGTTCACATAAGGT
>JAQSXL010000176.1 GCA_029256685.1 Gammaproteobacteria bacterium
GTATAAGCTTGCTTAGTTTGTTCGGAAGAATACTCATTGATCCACCAATAACCAATGATGGCTATGGCCGCCATAATAAATCCAATTAAAGAAACCCAGGCAAATTTTTGCTTTATATTTTCCATAATTCTTACTCCTTAATCGTAGCTAGTATCTGATTGTTCCCGCTGCTGCTCTTTGCTTATCTTTTCGGTTGGAGATTTTTCGGAACCTTTATTCTTTTTCTTAGTAAAAAAAGTATTGATTAAAAACATAACAAACACGGCAAAGAGACAATACAAAACGGCTAAAGTGTAATAACCAGCGCCACAACACATTCCCAAGGCTACCGACATGAAAATAAAAGCGACACTATATTCCTTACCCATGGAGGCACGAAATCTAACGATAGACATCACCCCAAAAATGGCAAAAGCTCTAGCCAAATTGGCGCCTACAATTAAGCTAACTAATGAAGCCACGACCCCCATTAACACCACGGTTAGAACAAGCTCATGCTCATCCTTTTTACTCATGGTTTGATTAAGCGTATAAATATAGGCTTGAATACAGACAAACGATAAAACAGCGGATAAGATACAAACCAGAAAAAATGTAGACAAGTTAACGGGTGAATACTTATTAAAATCCAAAAGATCGGCTATCATGTTACGTTATTCCCTTTTATATTATTACTAAAGAACTTTTTACAGTGCACCTATTATTTATAGCCTATGTTTGCAACTTTGCAATTTAATTAAAAAGTATATTTTGCTAACTTTAAGTAAATTTATGCGAGATATATTGCAGGGAGGGTTAATTTTATTAACCACACTACTTTTAACTAGGGAATGTAGCGCCAATCCGCTTAACAATCAGCATGATGTCAGCGAAAATGTATCGGCATTTAAGCCCATTAGACAAATTATGGCTTTCCCAAGTGGCAAACAAGTTGCTGTAAATATTTTACAGCTTGAATTCAGTCTAATAGGTAAACGAAGGAAATTGGTGACTGATTAAAACGGGCTTTATAAAGCTCATTCGGTCATTAAAAGTCTTCTAAAAGTTTATTACCACTCGCTGTATCTTGGGCTTGATCACGTAAATTGGCAACGCGCTGATGCTTATTGATCTCTTTAAGTTGCGCAGCCGATTTTTTGCGGTGCTGGCTGTCAAATTCCATTAAAAATTGATCCAACTCACTGATATAACTTTTGTCACGGCATTTTAACATATTACGGCCTCTTTCACTTTTTTTAAGGCATTGCTTTCCAGTTGGCGGATACGCTCCGCTGAAACATTATATTTAGCAGCCAACTCATGCAGAGTTGCTTTTTTATCTACTAACCAACGTTCTTCAATAATGGCTCGGCTTCTGTCATCCAGCTGAGTTAAGGCATTGGACAGTTTTTGTTTGCTCTGCTCTAACCAATCATCCTGCTCTAAGAATTCACTGGGTGAATAGCGTTTATCTTCTAAATATTCAGCAGGAGGTAAAGCATGACTCGCCTCATCATCGTTATTCATCGCACCATCAAATGACATATCGGCAGAATTTAAGCGGGCTTCCATTTTTAAAACATCTTTCGTACTGACCCCTAAATCTCTGGCGACCTCATTAACTTCTTCTTGCGTAAACCAGCCTAAACGGCCTTTAATTTTTCTTAGGTTAAAAAATAATTTGCGTTGCGCTTTAGTAGTAGCGATTTTCACAATCCGCCAATTGCGCAAAATAAATTCATGAATTTCCGCTTTTATCCAGTGAACGGCAAAAGATACTAAACGGACTCCCATGGTTGGATTAAACCGTTTGACGGCCTTCATTAAACCGATATTACCTTCTTGAATTAAATCGGCTTGCGATAAGCCATAGCCAGAATATCCACGTGCAATACGTACGACGTAGCGCAAGTGAGACAGGATTAACGCCCGGGCAGCCTCAATGTCTTGATATTGGTACCAACGTTCGGCCAATTCATGTTCTTCCTTTTGATCTAACATAGGAATTTGGTTTACACGCTGAATATAGGCATCTAAGCTACCAATAGGTAAAGCTATATTGATACGTCGTAAACTAGTATTCATAGCACTTAACACTCCTCATTGTGAACCTCTAATATTTTAGCATACTTTTAGAATCATTAAAGTGGATCAATAGAGTAGCTACGCTGCCGATTATTATGAATTTTCACCTTAGCGTTTTTAACAAAAAAATAGCTGATTGACAAGCCAGTTAATACTAGCTTGTCAATCAGCTAAGCGCAAATAATGGTTGACCGCCAGCCATGCACCAGCAACGCCTAGCACAGCCCCGCTCAATAATAATAAGCCCAAACCACTCCAGCCCAAACCTGCCAGCGTATAAGCACTATTATATTCGACCGCTAATTCTACAACCGTATCACTTAACCAAAGTAAACCTAAAGTTATAAATAGTGCAGCAAAAATAGCGCCGAAAAAACCATATAGCATACCCCGATATAAAAACGGCCTGCGGATAAAGGCATAGGTACCACCCACTAATTTTATCACCTCGATTTCACGGCGCTGATTTTGAATAGCCAGATGGATGGTATTACCAATGATTAAAAATACCGCACTAGCAAAGAAAATAGCTAAGGCATAAGCCCCTTTTTTACTAAGCTTAAGCAGGCTATGCAGCCGTTTAACCCAAGCCATATCAAGTTGTGCCACATCAACCTCGGGCAGTTTTTGCAGTTGTTCTACTAAACCACCTAGCGCTTCTGGCAGTTGCATGGCTTTACTAGGCACTACTTCAATCAATCCAGGTAAGGGATTATCATTAAATTGTCCTAAGGCTTGCGTAAAACCCACCTGCTTACTCAAACGATCCAAACCTTGCTGAGGAGACACATAATTGACTTGAGCAAGGCTGTTTTCAAGGTTCAAACGGTTAACTAACTGCATGGCCGCAGCATCATCGACGGTACTTTTTAAAAATAAAGATATTTTGGTTTGCTGATCCCAGGCTAAACTAAGCTTTTGTATATTTTGCAAGAGCACAAATAGCCCAGAAGGTAAGGCTAAGGCAATCCCTATCACGGCTAAAATGGTTAGGCTTTCTAAGGGCATGTGAATTAAACGGCGCAAACTAACCAACAAGGCCCGCCAATGCGACAAGGCATATACCCTGATATCGGGCTGAGGGATATTAATGCTGGGTAATTTATTGACTGTGGTTTGGCTGGAGAATTGATATTTCACGTTTATAGCCCGTCTTTAATTAAATAGCCATGCTTTAAATGCAAAATACGATGTTGCATACAAGCAATCAAGGTTAAATCATGGCTGGCAATGAGTACCGTCACGCCCACTTGGTGCAACTCATCAAACAACTCCATGATTTCCGCCGATAAGCTTGGATCCAGATTACCGGTGGGTTCATCGGCTAGCAAAAATGGCGGTTTATTCACAATAGCCCGCGCAATACCTATCCGCTGCTGTTCACCGGTCGATAAGGCATAGGGATATAACTTTTCTTTATTTAATAGGCCTACCTTATCTAGGGACGCTCGTACTCGGCGTCCTATTTCTTGATAACGTACCCCGGCAATAATCAATGGCAAAGCAACATTATCAAACACGGTCCTGTCATCCAGCAAATGCGGACTTTGATAAACTACTCCCATGAAACGGCGTAAATAGGGAATTTTTTTATCGGGTAAGAGGGATAAATCCTGACCATCGATTAACACTTGCCCTCGGGTGCAACGCTCTGCCCGTGTTATCAACCTGAGTAAGGTACTTTTCCCTGCGCCGGAATGCCCGGTTAAAAACGACATTTCACCCGACTCTAAGGTGAAATTAAGGTTGATCAGCGCCTCATGGCCATTAGAATATTGCTTACTAACATTTTTAAATTCAAGCATGCACGCTCTCTAAGCAGATTAATAGTTAAAGCTAAGGTTTAACTTAAAACTATAACATTCGGCAATTTACTTGGGTAGAGGCTTCTTGAATTAAAGCCATCAATAGAGTTCTTTCCAAACCCTCAGTGGTGAGACAAGGTCGCTACAAAAATTTGTGAAAAAGCGCAGTGTACAATTGAGTACATGAGCATTTTGAACCC
>JAQSXL010000177.1 GCA_029256685.1 Gammaproteobacteria bacterium
GCCTTTCAAATGCTAATAGTACTTTTTCATCCGGCTTTTCAATTTTTAAGAAATGGTTAATCCGTAACGCTTTTACAGGTTTTGGATTGGCATAAAACATGCGGGCGCGCACAATCTTAGATTTAAAAAAGATATGAGCCTCGCCTTCTCGCTGATCTTTTAGATCTAATAAGTCAATACGGGCGCGCCTTTCACTTGACGCACTGCGAGTATCCATATAATTATTAATCACACTTTGTGGACGCGTTTGAAATGCATCGACTTTAGTGACATAAGCCTCGCCAGCCGTTTTCGAGAAAAACTCCCAAGTTTCAATGGGATCTTCTAATTTCATACAAATTTTAATGTTAGTATTCGCACCGATTGAAGCCGCTTCTTCTTTCGAGGCTTTTTGGAAGGCTGGTAAATCTTGTCCGGCGAAAATTGCAGAGAAGCCAAGTGAACGAGCCTGGGCAGGCACTACCGCGAAACCCGGCACAGCATAATAACCATACTCATCAAGGATACATAAAAAAGGAGTAGCTGAATTAGTAGGCTTACGTTCTATAACATCGTGATAGGCACCCTCCACATCCTCACCTAAACCCGATGCCATCATCGCTTTAAGCGAAGCCACAATGATTTTACCTAGGGCCGCTAATTCTTCTGGTGATTTTTCTAAAGCGGGTAATAATACGACTAAAATACGGCGGTTAAGTACGATATCTTTAAAATCAACTTCGGCTAGATTGGTTCTAATAATATGGCCATAGGTATCGGCTAACGAAGAAAATACCCGAGTTAGCTGCATGGTAATAAACCCATGTTGCTCGAAAACTTGCGATACCTGTTTACCTTTTTTCTCTTTATTATAACCGGGTAAGTTAAGCAAATAGTTTTTAATGGGTTCCATTACGACAGCTGGCACGTTTTCCAAACTGACGGGCTCTTGATCATCCCGGATAAATAACTTATCCATGACCATGGCCTCAAGCCTGTCTAGATGGAAATAATTACGAATGGTATTGGCGTCTAATAAGATCCACCCCTGATCCCTGGTATAAACCAACATGCGCATTAAAGCTTCTACGAAAGATATGGCACGGCCTTTCCACATATCGCCATCGGACGAATTACTTGAGGAATCCATCAAACTTACCACTAGCTGCGATAGCATGCCGGAAGAGCCGATAGCAAAAGGATTCATAGTATTAGATAGGCGCCTTTCCTGCGGACCAATGATGTCCCGCGCACCCGTCATGAAATTGATCAGTAATAAATCGTCTTCTCTACCCATACGCCTTACCATAGAGAAAACCTTAGCATAGAGGGTATTATCACCCTTACCATCGACATAAATAAAGCCGCTACTTTGCAACAAGGCATTATAGGCTAATGAAATCAGCGCTTCGGTTTTACCACTACCGGTAGAACCAAAAATCAATACGTGAGTTCGCATATCATCATTGTTAAACCATAGCTCTTCACCCGTAGCAATAGAATTACCAAAAAAGCAAATACCCCTAGCAGAGCGTGGTTTACTAGTACCTGGCAATGGATCATTATAATCTAATAACCCTGAACGTCTGGGCATGCGAAAAGGTAAGGCTAACCGTTGCACATAACTAAAAAAGAAGCAACCCAAACCAACCACAGCCGCTATGTCGGCAAGCCCTGGCATAACAAAGCTTAGCATGGCAAAAGTAGCCAGCATCACACCTACATAAGCTGGTTTTCTGAAAAAATCAACGATCCGCTGGCCAATAGTACGCGTATCACGTAGTAATAGCCTGGGATCAAGTTCGTGTTGCTGGTCTAAACCCCGTTGCATTATTTAACCCTCATCTTCCAGGGTAAAGGCAAATTCTTTAAGAGCATTATCTAAGCCATTAACCGCAGGTTCAATCATGGGCATCAATAATTTATGGCCTATAGCCCGTTCTGCTAACCAGTGTGAAAAAGGCCCTGCAGTTTCAACGAAAGCCGTTTGCCTGCCCACATTATTTAACATATACCATAATCTTCTATCTACAGGCTTTAGCCAAAGAAACTCGGCGGTTGCTAAAACCCCGTCTCGTCTTGCCAATTCTAATAATGATGCTAAGGCTGTTAATATATAAGCATGTTTACTCACAATTTTTTGGACAGCCTTACTATTTTTATATTTATCTAATAATTCTTGTACGCCCGTAAAATCTAATTTTCCTACCAATGCTGAAGCAGCAATTTGATTTAGCAAATCCGTAGAAGCGGTGCGATCATGATTGGCTTTAGCAGCGAAAATCGCAAATAAGGCTTTGGCATGGATACTTAAATCATCGGCGCTGGTCCAATATTTGCCCATTTGTAATGAAAAGACACGGGTAGCCTCATCTTTTAATAAGGCATAACGTAATTTACGCTTATGGCTTATAGTCTCGGAATTAGGTATTTCCGGCTCCTCCACTAACAATTGGTGATGTTTGGCAAAAATTGTTGCGGTCATGGACATGGCCCAAGGACCTTTTTCTATATCTTGGCTCAATAAATTAAGATTGACTACCGGAGCAATTTGCGGCCAATTGTGTTTTTCTTCTTCTAAAAGGGTCTGCATACTATATATACGGCGATAGTTACTCACACTATTCCCAAAAAATAACAGTATGCTTAAGATAATCAGAAAAATTATAACCGGGTAGCGCAAATATTCACCGGTTAGGTTAGCTAACTCTGCTAAATCATTAGGCTTTAAATTTGCAGGATTTACTGTCTTTAGCCAGTGTAATTGAGTTTGTAAGTTATTGGTAAAAAGACTAATCAACTGCGTCTCAAATAGCTTAATTTTTATTACCAACATCGCAATGTAGACATGCCCAATTTGCCAGATGATTAGCAAAGCGACAAATAGCCCCAGGGCTATCCATAAAGGGGAAAGGGCTTGTTCATTTTGTTGTTGGTCTTGGGGTGCTGGAGGCATAACTCATCATATCTTTCTGAAAAATGCAGTGTAAAGTATAGCATCTAATTTTAAAAACGTGCGGAAAATTAATTAAAATTTATCAACTTAATATTTATAAATGCAAATTTCGCATTTGGTGTGAAACCCGAACTCATTCAATACTCTACAAGCTATTCGTTAAAATCCACGTTGTCTTTGCGAATCAGAGTACCCTTCTCAAAAACATAACGCCCAGTTAAGTGTACAAAACTAATAATATTAGTAGGCTGGATGGCTCTTTCTTTAATCATCACTAATTCATAACCACTGCGGTCTCTGGGTGGATTAGCGGCGTCGGATAAAATATCTTCTGGTTTAATCAAAATAGTCGCATAGGCATGGTTTTGTTTTTTCTCAATAACCCGCATGCAGGCCTTGATATCACGCTCATACTTGTAAATAGGACGGCTAATACTTAAAGCACCAATGGCTGACAACATTTGTGCCCATTTAGTAAAATTATTACCCTCCGATTGGTAAAGGGCAATATGAACCTGTAATAAGTTTGCGGAAACTGGCGTTATTTGCTGATTAACCGAGGGTGATTCACCTAACAACACCATTAATTGAGGATCGGTTACAATCTTAGCGCGTAAGTCACGAATTTCTTTTTCTGCTGCCTGCAAAAAAAGGCTATCCTGCCAATAATCCTTTTCTAACAGCTCATCGAGCAAAACGACGAGCCGTCTTTTTATTTCAAGGTCTTTATCCATTTATCAACTAATTAGGTTGGAGCCAAAAATGTATTGTTTTGCTGTTTAACTTCTGCTTGCTCTCTCGCAATGTCACTTGGAATAGCTAAGATCCGCTCCCGAAACTTTTTCCAGTCATGGTCTAACTGCCCGGCACTGGCTGGATTTAATTCTTTTAACTTTTCCGCAGTCTTTATGTGTTTATTTGACAGATTTAATGCAGCTACTACAAATTCATTACCTGACGGTTCATGCCTGGCAAATAAACCTGCCTCAGCGGGACTAACACTAGTAGACTCGGTTGCTCTAGTTGTTGTATCGTTTTTCCTATAAAACAATCCTGCGTAACTCATAGTTTGCCCA
>JAQSXL010000178.1 GCA_029256685.1 Gammaproteobacteria bacterium
ACATGAGCAAGCGTGGATTCGCATTCAAGGGGAACTTTGGCAAGCCCATGCAGAAAAACCCTTACAAACGGGTGATCGAGTAAAAATTATTAAAATAGACGGGCTCATAGTCTGGGTCGGGCCGATGGATAATTAAATGATGCCACCATGCAAACAAAATCTATGTCTGAAAAGAATTCCATAGGTTTCTTTTAAAATTAGCTATTCTGCTTTTAGCCTTTTTATTATTGCAACGAGCACGATAAAATCAGAGAAACATGCTAAACTTATTAAAAAATAAAGGATATAAACTATTATAGGAGCTAGTCACATGTCCGTCACCATTCTTATTATTTTAGCCTTTGCCGCCATCTTTTTATTTTCCACCATTAATATTTTACGGGAATATGAACGGGCCGTAGTCTTTACCTTAGGCCGCTTTTGGAGAGTCAAAGGCCCCGGTTTAATTTTGATCATTCCCTTTATCCAACAGATGGTTAGGGTACAACTTCGGACCGTGGTCATGGACGTTCCAAGCCAAGATGTAATTTCTAGAGATAACGTTTCGGTTCGAGTTAATGCAGTCATTTATTTTAAGGTCGTTGATCCACAAAAGGCAGTCATCCAAGTTGAAGATTACTACGAGGCCACAAGTCAGCTCTCTCAAACGACCTTACGCTCGGTGTTAGGCCAACATGAACTCGATGATATGTTAGCGGAGCGGGAAAAATTGAATCGCGATATTCAAAAGATTTTAGATGAACAAAGCGACGCCTGGGGAATTAAAGTCACCATGGTTGAAATTAAAAAAGTAGACATCGATGAGAGTATGATTCGTGCGATAGCAAGACAAGCCGAGGCAGAGCGTGACCGCCGGGCTAAAGTCATCAATGCCGAAGGCGAGCTGCAAGCTTCGGAAAAACTTTTCCAAGCCTCGCAAGTATTAGCGCAACAACCCCAAGCCATGCAATTGCGCTATTTACAAACCCTGGCTAATATTGGCAATGAAAAAAGCTCGGTTATCGTATTCCCTATTCCTACCGATTTATTAAGTAATGTGAAGGAACTTTTGACGAGCAAAAATAGCCAATAAGGCATTTGTCAGTCCGAGTACAGTATCAGCCTGACACTGTACTCGTATTATGGTTTGTGGTAATGCTCTTTAATTACCTACCTGAATAAAACTAACTGAATTGACCAAAGCAGTTTTTGCAAAATCGGCCGGGGTTATAAAACCACTAGGATCATAATCGATAGTAATACCTACGGATTGATAACAGGCATAAGCATATTCGGAGCAGATATATGCACGGTCTTGTTTTAGCGTTTCTTCGCTCAGCTTAAAACCACTGGCCTTGACCATGATACGAACCGCAAACTTTGACAAACTAAGGGTATGAGTGGGGTTAAATTGCTTATGTCTAGCAATCAAAATATGTCCGGGATACCCCCATTGTAGTCGTATACATACGAACTTAAAGGGACGGTACGTACGCCAATCGACTCGACACTTTCTAAGACCATGATACGATCAATGGCATCCAGCCGTAAAATAAATGCCACATGGCTCCAGACACTTTGGGTAGCTTGTTGGATCAAGTTAGAGAAAAGTGCCGAGCCAGAGCATAGCAAAATATCACCTGACAAAATTTGATTCCGCAAACTATCATAAGTTCTAATAGGCGTATCGGGAAAAGCATTTACACTAATAGCCATAAATCCTCCTGATTATCCTTAGAGCTCTATTCAACTCACTAATAATTTTTTTACTTAATAGGTAAATTAATAGTATGCTCTATTAAGCCAGCCCTTTTCATAAAAGGGTTTATTTAGCGAACGATAATAACCTGCGGCTTCGCTACGCAAGGCAGCCAGAAGAACTACTGGATCTGTTTGATTAACCGCAGCCATAGTTTTAGGGCCTAGTATGCCATCTTCTTCTAATTGAACGCCTGCTGCTCTTAATGCCCGTTGTAGACAGCGATGGGCAGCCTTGGAACCCATGTTCACTGCCAAGTCAAAAACTTTAGTGGCAAGTCTTTGAACATTTATTTGACTATACTGATATTTGTCCCACCACTGTGTTTTATATAAAGCCATTGCCGCTACTTCTGTCAGGTTGCTGATATCGCGAGCATCAAGTATACCATCTTGATTCGTATCAAAATCCATATAAATGCGACTATCAAGCTCGCCTAACTGCTTTAACCAGCTCAAAGAAATACCAAACTTGGTAGGACCACCGGGATCATGGGGGTTATTTACGAAATGGCCTTCATGAAGAAGAATTGTAGCAATTGCTTGTTCAAAGGAGCTCATAGCAAACTCCACCCTAAGTTGTGGACAATAGTTACCAGAGAAACGTTTACTACAAAAACTATTTACCCGGATTCTTTATAAAATTATAAGTAAATTACCCGTTCTATGCAATAAAACACGCTTAGCTAAATGACCCGTTTACTTAACGGACTCCAATAAAATCCAATCGCTTGCATTTGCTGGTTTTAGACACATATGGTAAAATTCCGTAGATAAAGTTAAACATTTTAATAATTAGCAAGTTAAATTCTAAATAATTTCTTATCAAGTTAGCTTCAAAATTAAATTGCTGCTGAGGTATTGAACGCGGCTACCCTCACAAACCAGCAAATTCCCTTTTTTCTTGAGCAGTTCCCGCGGTATTACAGCGTAGTAGTTTCTTTGTAGAAAAAAAGCAAAAACCAGGAGCTATCTAATAAGATGTATAAAGCCATTAAGCTCATTTTATTTTACTCTATTTTTCTTAGCCTAGGTGGCGTTATTAATGCGTCAGAAGTCAGTCATGATAACGTTAAATTCAATAAAGCCGACAACAAGCCCATCACCGTTTCTCTAGGTACTTATTTATTTGATATCGATAATTTCAAACTGAGTGAAGGCAGCTATGAAATGTTATTTTATTTAGCAATGCACTGCCAGCCGGATTGTTCTCGGGTACAGCTAGAATTAATGAATGGGGCTATCCTTTCAAAAGAAACCATCATTTCTAAACCCAAATCTCAATTCTATAGAATAAGAGCGCTATTAAATACCCATATTAACTACCAACGTTTTCCATTCGATAGCCATCAACTCACTATTATGTTAGAAGATAAGTTTTTAGATAAAGACACCTTAATCTTTTCAGCAGATGCCAATAATACGGGCTTAGATAATAGTATTATTTTATTAGGCTGGGATGAGAAACCTTTTTGGTTAGCGGAAGTGTCAAATTCATTCTACCCTATTTATAACCAAACTTACTCTAGATACATATTCAGCGTCAATATTTCCAAACCTATCTTAGCGGGCCTATTAAAGAACATATTACCAGGCGTCTTAATTATGGCGATGGGATTTTTGCCGCTCTTGCTGAGTCATTCTAAAGTCCTCAATGGGTTACCTCTAGTCAGTAGCGCCTTAATTACCATGGCTTTATTTCACATCAATGCAACTTCGGCTATTCCGCCAACCCGTTATATAACCTATCTAGATGGATTTATGCTGGTTAATTACTTAGGTCTTCTATTCGTCCTAAGCCGAGAGGTAGCCTCTTTAAGTTCCATTAAACTGAAAACCATTAGGATGCTTTCAAGTAAAAAATATTACCTTTTTATACCTCTTTTGTGGCTTACATTACAGGGTATAAATTTTTTAAGTTTCTTTGTCTAGGGGTTCTTTAAATTAACTACAGCCTTTAAAGGAGGTTGTAAACATGAGCGAACTATCAAAAACACAGCAGAAAACCAGTTCTAACAAAACATCCCTATCGGAAAAGCCCTCTATAACATTGCCCAAAGGCGGTGGCGCCATTCAGGGTATAGGTGAAAAGTTCGCCGCCAACCCGGTCACCGGCACGGGCTCACTCTCGGTGCCCATCGCACTCAGCCCTGGCCGTTCCGATTTTAGCCCACAACTTGCACTTTCCTATGATTCAGGCGCAGGCAACGGGCCTTTTGGTTTTGGCTGGCATCTTTCCCTCCC
>JAQSXL010000019.1 GCA_029256685.1 Gammaproteobacteria bacterium
GCCTAATCAGGGTTCTATCAAGTGGGCTGAGAATGCCCAGGTTGGTTATTTCGCCCAAGATCATGCCACTGATTTTGCTACGGATATGAATTTATTTGAGTGGATGAAGCAATGGGGCAAACCCAATGATGATGATCAGGTGATCCGCGGAGTGTTAGGGCGATTGTTATTTTCCAATGACGAGATTGCTAAAAATATTAGTGTGCTTTCTGGAGGCGAGCAGGGGCGTTTATTATTCGGTAAGCTATTACTACAAAAACCTAATGTGCTAGTGTTAGATGAACCGACTAACCATTTGGATATGGAATCCATAGAATCGTTAAATTTAGCCTTAGAAAATTATCCGGGTACGCTGATTTTCACCAGTCATGACCGTGAATTTGTCTCTTCATTAGCCACTCGTATCATTGAGCTTAAGCCTAATAATGTTGTCCACTATAAGGGTAAGTACGAGGATTATTTAGCCAGTCAGCTGGCTTGATTTTTTACTGGAACACTTACTCCTCGTGCTCATTAGGTTGCGCGTGTTGGGTAAGTGTTCCAGTAAGTGGTATTATATTCCTAACTTAAATAGTTTGGATTTTGCTATGGTTAAGTTATATACAATTGCCGCAATCCGCCAGCTTGAAGAGTTAGCTTACACCCAACTAAATCTTACTCCCTATGACTTAATGCAGCGTGCAGGGCAAGCTGCTTTTCAAATTATGCTGCAAAAATGGCCGCGGGTGACAACGATAGCGGTTTTTTGTGGAAATGGTAACAATGGTGGTGATGGCTATGTATTAGCCTACTTAGCCAAAACTGCGGGTTTGCAGGTACAGATTTGGCAGGTGGGTAGTCTCTCAAAATTACCAGAACCGGCACGAGAGGCCTACCTAACCTGTCTAGCTGCGGGTATGGTTATGCAGCCGTTTACCGAGCAAGCCGTTATCGACGCAGACCTTATCATCGACGCCTTGCTAGGCACCGGAATTAAAGGATTACTACGGACAGACTATAATCAGGCGATTGAGCGGATTAATCAAGTGCATAAACCCGTGCTAGCCATTGATATTCCTTCCGGACTTGATGCCGATACAGGCACTATGACTTGCATTGCAGTAAAAGCAGATCTCACGGTTACTTTTATCGGTTTTAAACAAGGCTTGTTGACAGGCGCTGCAGTTGACTGTTGTGGTGAGATTATTTGCCATTCATTGAATATACCCGATGAACTTTATAACTCGGTAAGTCCAAGTGGCCAGTCGCTGAGCTTAAAAACTATGCAAGCGCTATTAGCCAAACGGCCGCGTAATGTGCATAAAGGGGATTTCGGCCGGGTGTTAGTGATTGGTGGCAACTATGGAATGGGAGGAGCAGTCAGAATGGCGGGTGAGGCTGCCGCTAGAATAGGCGCTGGCCTGGTAACCCTTGCAACTCGACCTGAACATGTGGCTGCAATTAATGCCGCCAGGCCAGAATTACTATGTTATGGGATTTCTAAGCCCTCGCAGTTAAAACCCTTGTTAGCTAAAGCGACGGTTTTAGCTCTTGGCCCAGGCTTGGGACAAGACAGATGGGCGCAAGCCTTATGGCAACTGGCTATCGCTTGTCCTAAACCTAAGGTTATGGATGCCGATGCTTTGAATTTATTGGCTAAAAAGCCGTTTCAAGGTAAGGCTTGGGTATTAACGCCTCATCCGGGTGAGGCCGCACGGCTGCTAAATCTTTCTGCTCAAGCTATCCAAGCCGATCGATACACCGCGATAGCTCAATTACAGCAACGTTACGGCGGTGTGATTATATTAAAAGGCGCCGGCAGTCTGGTTCGCATCCACAATCATACTCATCTTTGTACCGCAGGAAATCCTGGAATGGCAAGTGCTGGAATGGGCGATGTATTAACGGGTATAATAGCCGGTTTAATGGCTCAAGGGCTCTCCCTACAAGATGCCGCAAATGCCGGGGTTATGTTTCATGCCCAGGCGGGTGATAAGGTGGCCATTAAACAAGGCGAACGCGGTTTATTAGCCTTGGATTTATTGGCCGAGTTACCTAGACTTGTGAATAATTGATAGGCGTAATACCATTTATCCTAAATAATGAGTTGAATGCAGGCTGTCTTAAGTAACGGTAACAGGCATGAATATATCTATCGCTACGGTTTTACTTATACTTAAGACTGCCTGCATTCAATGCTTTGATATTAAGAGAAAGGATATAAAACGTGAACATAGCAGCTCAAGCTATAACCCAACTTGAATATTTTTTACTTGATGAGCAAGCCACTCTAAAAATGGGCGAAGGGTTAGCCCAAGTCTGTTCAGTACCTTGTATTATTTTTTTACAAGGCCAATTGGGTATGGGTAAAACCACTTTAACCCGGGGGTTTATACAAGGTTTAGGTGTAAGGGGAACGGTTAAAAGTCCGACTTTTACTCTAGTAGAGCCTTATGATTTAGTTGACAAACAGGTTTTTCATTTTGATCTCTATCGTATGAATGAGCCCGAAGAGCTTGAATATATCGGTATACGGGATTACTTTGCTCAGAATAGTATTTGTCTTATCGAATGGCCGGAACGCGGTCAGGGCATTTTGCCTGCCGCCGATTTAATTTGTCAATTAAGCTTGCATTCCGCTGGCAGGTTGCTTAATTTATATGCTCATACAGAACTGGGTAATAGTATTTTACAGAAGTTAAATCGTTAGATGATTATGGGTATAAAAAAACGCCTCTTTGTGTTGCTATTTAGCTTGTGGTTCGCCAGTTATGGCTGGGCGGCTGTTGCTAAGTTGAACGATGTACAACTTACTTCAGACACCTTAAGTAAAAGTATTGTAATAACAACCACCCATAATATTAATTATAAATGGTTTCTATTAGCTAATCCCAATAGATTAATCGTGGATTTAGCCGATACTCATTTACAGGCTAATCTACCCAAGTTAAATTTCGGTAACACACCCATTAAATCGGTACGGGCCGGGCTGCAAAAAAACCAGGTGTTACGCTTGGTTTTTGATTTAAATTATTCCATAAAGCCACAGGTTGCTAGCCAGTTACTACAAGATGGCAGTAAGCGGATTAGCATTGTGCTCGAAGGCAAGGCTAATTTCGCTCAAACGGCTCAGCCGATACCAGAGGTGATCAGCCGCAGTACTAAAGTAATCCAGACAAGTAGCTTAACTAAACCCGTGATGAGTATGCCTACCCAAGAGCGCAGAAAAGTTGTAGTGGTGATTGATCCGGGGCATGGCGGTAAAGATCCTGGTGCCACGGGAGCTCGAGGAACTCGTGAAAAAGATGTGGTATTGGCTATTTCAAAAAATCTTGCTGCCTTATTAAATAATACGCCCGGTTACAGCGCCATATTGACCCGTGATGGGGATTATTTTATTGAGTTGCGTGGGCGTTTGAAATTAGCCCGTAAAGATAAGGCCGATATGTTTGTGGCTATTCATGCCGATGCTTATATAAACCAAGATGCTAGAGGTTCTTCGGTATTTGCACTGTCAGCTCATGGTGCGAGTAGTGAGGCGGCGCGTTGGCTAGCCGAGCGAGAAAATTATTCTGAATTGGGTGGCGTTAATCTAAATCAATTAAATGATAAGGATAATATGCTACGTTCTGTATTAATTGATTTATCGCAAAATGCAACCATTGGTTCTAGTTTACAATTAGGTAGTGCTTTATTAAATTCGCTGGGTAAATTTAATAGCTTGCATCATGGTAAAGTAGAGCAAGCTCCTTTTATGGTATTAAAGTCGCCGGATATTCCCTCGGTTTTAGTTGAAACGGGTTTTCTTTCTAACCCCTGGGAGGAACAGAATTTACGTAATCCCTCCTATCAGCAGAAGATTGCCAGTGCACTGCATGAAGGGATTAAGGACTATTTTAGTCAAAATCCACCAGAGGGCACTTTGATAGCTAGCACCGCAAGACCTCAGCGATACATTGTTGCTAGAGGGGATAGCGTAGCCAGTATTGCACAACAATTTAGAACCAGCGTAGATAACTTAAAAAGAATGAATAATATGAGCTCATCGGCAATCAGCCTTGGTCAAGTACTTTTGATACCCGCGAGTACTCATGCGTATTAAACAGTTGTCGGCCTATCTGGCCAATCAAATTGCCGCGGGTGAAGTTATTGAGCGTCCCGCCTCGGTATTAAAAGAACTGCTGGAAAATAGTTTAGACGCCGGCGCGAACTATATCGAACTTGATATTGAAAAGGGTGGATTAAAGCAGCTGCGTGTTACCGATAATGGTGCAGGTATTCATAAGGATGATCTACTGTTGGCAGTAAGTCCTCATGCTACGAGTAAACTCCAAGCTCCCGAAGATTTGTTTAATATCCATACCTTAGGTTTTCGTGGAGAAGCCTTGGCGAGTATTGGTTCGGTTGCCCGTTTACAACTTTTCTCCTGCCAAGATAGTTCTGTTGGCGCTTGGCAAATAAATGTTGCAGGTTATGGTGACAGTCAGGTTATGCCTACGGCCCATCCTGTCGGAACCACGGTGTTAGTACAAGATTTATTTTTTAATACGCCGGCCCGCCGTAAATTTTTACGTAGTGATAAAACCGAATTTAATCAACTAGAAGAGATTTTTAGGCGTATAGTTCTGAGTCATTATGAGGTGGGTTTTTTATTTAAACATAACCAGCGGCAATTGTATCAGTTACCCGCCGTACAAAATACTTTAGCCCAAGAGAAAAGAATCGCAAAAATATTTGGCAGTAATTTTTTACAGCATGCACTACAAATAGAGTTTGCCATTCCAGGCATAAAATTCTGGGGTTGGGTAGGAGAGGCTAAATATACCCGCAGCCAAGCCGATTTGCAGTATATTTATCTAAATGGGCGTATTATCCGCGATAAGTTGGTTAATCACGCCTTGCGTAGCGCTTATGAGGATAAGCTCTATCCAGGACGTTATCCTTTATTTTTATTATACTTAGAGATTGAACCTAGTAAAGTTGATGTCAATGTTCATCCAACTAAGCATGAGGTACGTTTTCATGATAGCCGTTTAGTGCATGATTTCTTATCTCAAAGTGTGCGAGAGGCCTTGGCAAAGTCTGCCAGTCAATCCAGCGAAACTCATACTCAAGCCGCGGGAAATTTTAATCCGCAAGTCAGCCAGATTTATAACCAATTTTACGAGTATGTTAACAAACCATCCTTACAGATTTCTGAACAGGCAAAGGCTTTATATCAAACTCCCAAGCAAGCGGTTATAGAGCCACTGGGTGTGTTACATAATAAATATTGGTTGGCACAGCACCCTAAAGGTTTGCTACTCGTTGATATTCGGCAAGCGTTGTTTTTGCTCAATCAACAGCTGTATACCCAAGCAGATGCAATAGTTAAACCACTGTTAATTCCTGTTACCTTAACCTTAACAGAGCCACAAATTAGAATATTAGAGCCATACCAAGTGCTCTTGCAGGAATTAGGCGTTGGTTTAAGCTTACTCAGCCATAACCAAATCCTGTTGCGCACTGTGCCAAATTTTTTTAGCAAAGTAAATGCCAGTCAGTTTTTGACCTGTTTGCTTGAAGAGCTGACCTTAATAAATCGGGAAGACTACCAGGCCGCTGATTTAGTGCCAAGTATTACAAAAGCCGGTAGCCAGGCTGCGGAGGTAAGCCAATTAGATGCTCAGGTATTATTAGCGCAGCTAGAGCAATTTCAGTGCCAAAATAATAAAGTTTATACCATAATTGAACCAGAGACGCTGGCTAAGATGCTGCGTTAAGCTAGCAATGCTGGCTCCTATGGTTCGTGAATGAGTGGAATTGGTATGACAAAACCCGAGTCATTCTAGGGTAGACAAGAAAACAGAGTAGTAATTTATGATAAATAACACCGTTATATGTTTAATGGGACCAACCGCTGCTGGTAAAACCGAGGTTGCGGTTGAACTCGTAAATCAACTGCCTTGTGATATCATCAGCGTTGATTCTGCGATGGTCTATAGAGGCATGAATATTGGCACGGCAAAGCCTGATAGCGCTGTTTTGGCCATTGCTCCCCATAAGTTAATTGATATTCGCGATCCTGTTGAACCTTATTCCGCCGCCGAATTTTGCCAAGATGCCTTAAATGAAATTAAGAAAACTATAAGGGTTGGTCGTATTCCGCTATTAGTGGGTGGTACCATGTTATATTTTCGGGCTTTACAACAAGGACTATCAGCTTTGCCTTCGGCCGATTCGGCTCTGCGGCAGCGCCTCAGTGAAGAAGCCGCTCATTTGGGATGGCCTGTTTTACATGAACGATTAACCCAATTAGATCCAGCCAGTGCAGTGCGTATTCACAAGCATGATGCTCAGCGTATTCAGAGGGCTTTGGAAATAATAGCTATAACTGGGAAACCGCTAACTCAGTTATATGCGGAACAAAAAACTGTGGCGGATAATTTGCAATTCATTAATATTGGCTTAGTCCCTACTGACAGAGCCATTTTACATGCTAGAATTGCCACTCGCTTTACTAAGATGTTAAAGCAGGGGTTTATTGAAGAAGTGCAAATGTTACGCGCTCGTCCAGATCTTCATCCTGAATTACCCGCCATGCGCGCGGTAGGCTATCGCCAAGTTTGGGATTATTTGACAGGATTAATTCGCTTTGAAGAAATGCAAGAACGAGGTATTATAGCCACCCGTCAGCTCGCAAAAAGGCAGTTGACGTGGTTACGTCATTGGCCTGATGTAACCTGGTTTGATATAGAGAATACAGCATTAGTAAGGAATATCTTGGCAATATTAACTAATAAAGTTATGCTATAACCTTATCCGTGTTGTTTTTATCCAAGCCAGTATTCAAAAGTCACAATATTTTGGATAAAGGCATTGTTATTATTCATCTTCAACGCTAAGGAGAAGCAGAATGTCAAAAGGGCTATTATTACAAGACCCGTTTTTAAATGCGTTGTGCAAAGAAAAAATTCCTGTCTCCATCTATCTGGTCAATGGAATTAAATTGCAAGGTCAAATTGAAGCTTTTGATCAGTTTGTGATTCTATTAAAAAATACCTTTAGTCAAATGGTTTATAAGCATGCTATATCAACTGTAGTTCCCGCACGTGAACTTGATTTAGCTGAGCTACAAACTAGCTGTGAAACTGATGGTGAATAATTAATATTATATCCTCGGGCAGCGCTATGCGCTGAGCCGAGCACCTTGATATATAAATACACTAAAACAGAGGATTCATATCTTTGTTGGAGCATTCTCATAAGGCTGATAAAGTTATATTAGTCTATGTAAGTTTAACAGGCAGCATCGAAGAAGAAGACTTCAATGAATTTAAAGAGTTAGCAATATCCGCAGGCGCAGATATTGTCGGATGTGTTACCTCTATTAAACGGGCTCCTTCAGCGCAATACTTTGTTGGTTCTGGTAAAGCCGGTGAAATTCAAGCGTTAGTAGCATCCCATCAAGCCGAACTCGTGTTATTCAATCAACCTCTTACACCTGCACAAGAACGTAATTTAGAGCGTCTTTTTCAATGCCGGGTATTAGAACGTACGGGTTTAATTCTCGATATTTTTGCTCAACGCGCGAGAACCTTTGAAGGTAAGCTACAAGTTGAACTAGCCCAATTACAACATCTGGCTACTCGTTTGGTGCGAGGTTGGACCCACCTTGAGCGGCAAAAAGGTGGTATTGGGTTGCGTGGTCCCGGTGAGACTCAATTAGAGACTGACAGGCGTTTATTACGGCAGCGGGTAAAAGTTTTAGCTGAGCGGCTTGAGAAAGTGCGCATACAACGGGATCAAGGTCGGCGCGCCAGGCAAAAAGCGCTTATTCCAACGATTTCTATTGTCGGATACACCAATGCTGGCAAGTCAACTCTTTTTAACCGTCTAACTCATGCAGGTATTTATACCGCCAATCAGCTATTTGCAACCCTAGATCCAACTATCCGACGTCTTTCCTTACCTAATGCTAGTGACATTATTGTAACCGATACGGTAGGCTTTATTCGTGATCTGCCGCCCGATTTGGTAGCCGCATTTAGGGCAACGCTAGAGGAAGTTACTCATGCTAGTTTGCTATTGCATATAGTCGATGCGCATGATCCCAATTTAGCCGCTAAGATGACGCAGGTTGAGCAAGTTTTACAGGCACTTAAGGCCGAGCAAATTCCTCAGCTTCTGGTTTATAATAAAATTGATTTGCTAACAGAAGATAATCAACCTAAGCTACAAAGAAATGCTGAGAATAGTATTGATAGAGTATGGATTTCTTCACAAACTGGCCAAGGATTGGGCTTATTACAACAAGCCATTGCCGAACGGCTATTTGGTGAGCCAGTATACCGACGCGTTAGTTTAACGCCGAGGCAGGCGCGGTTACGCTCAGAACTTTATAGAATGCAGGCGGTTTTAACTGAGGATACGGATGAATTAGGCAATTATTTGTTATCGATTCGGCTTACAAAAGCAGATTTTGCGCGATTGTTTCAAGAGAAAAATTAAGACATAATAAGAGTTTTTATCAAAGCAGGACTTTAAGACTGGTATAAGGGGTAAGATATGGCTTGGAACGAGCCTGGTGGTAATAAAGAGCAAGATCCTTGGGGTGGTAAAAATAAGCAGCAGAAACCGCCTGAATTAGATGAATTGTTTAAAAATTTAAAAGCCCAATTTAATAAATTACTTGGGGGTAAGCCTAATAAAGGTAATGTGGTTTCCTCGGGTAATCATTATACCGGTGTGGGTTTTATTTTATTACTGGTGATTGCTATATGGGCGGGTTTGGGTGTTTTTATTGTTAATCCAGCCGAGCGTGCGGTTGTTTTGCAGCTTGGTAAATACAAGGAAACCCTGGAACCAGGCATTCACTGGATACCGCGTTTGATTCAAAAAAGCTACATTGTTAATGAGCAAAAAATTGATAATTATGCCTATCAATCGCAGATGTTGACTAAAGACGAAAATATTGTGTCTGTGGCAGTTGCGGTACAGTTCCGTATTCAAAATGCCAAGAACTTTTTATTTAATGTGGTAAATCCTGATCAAAGTCTAAGGCAAGCTACTGCTAGCGCCTTACGTCAAGTGGTTGGCCAAACTACCTTAGATAACATCTTAACTAAGGGCCGTGATCAAGCGCGTCAAGAGGTTGAGGTAAGTCTTAATAAGATTTTGACACAATATCAAACAGGAATTCTCATTACGGCGGTTACTATGCAACCGGCTAGAGCGCCCGATGCAGTTAAAGATGCTTTTGATGATGCTATTAAAGCTCAAGAGGATGAGCAGCGCTTTGTGAACCAAGCCCAAGCCTACACGATGCAGGTTGAACCGATTGCTAAAGGACATGCGCAGCGGATAGCCCAGGAAGCTAATGCGTATAAAGAGCAGATTGTATTGCGTGCTAAAGGTGATACAGCAAGATTTTTAGCATTATTACCCGAGTATCAAAAAGCTCCGGAAGTCACTAAACAGCGGCTTTATTTAGATATCATGGAAAGATTAATGCGTAATACCAGCAAAGTTTTAATTGATACTAAGAGTAATAACAATGTATTTTATTTGCCGCTGGATAAGGTAATGCAGAACGCTTTTGAACGTTCGGCCAAGCAAGAGGGCACAAGCGCTAATCAAGATGATTTAATGAATTCGGTCTCGGCTCCTATTGATACGGCAACGAGTGAACAACTCAACCACTATGGTTATTCGCGCGACAGCTATTTTAGGAGAACTCAAAATGAAAACAATTAAAGGCCTAGAATTAGGTTTATTAATCTGTTTAATCGTGGCCGTTTTAAGCTGCATGTTCACCGTGAGAGAAGGTGAACAGGTGCTCTTATTGCGTTTAGGTAAAATAGAAGTAGATGAGCAAGGAAACCCCCAGGTTTTTCAACCGGGACTACATTTTAAAATTCCACTCATCACTCAAGCGCGCTATTTTGATGTGCGCTTACAAACTTTAGCCATAGAATCTTCTAGGATTGTAACAGAAGAAAAAAAGGACGTACTCGTTGATTATTACATTAAATGGCGAGTTAATAATTTACCTGTTTATTATACCCGTACTAATGGTGATAGACATGAGGCCGAAGTACTATTAGAACAACAAATTAATGATGGATTACGCGCTCAATTTGGCCGGCGTACTATTAAAGAAGTAGTCGCTAATGAGCGGGCCGATATTATGGAATCGCTACGTAAAAAAGCCAATCAAAATGCCGCAGAGCTTGGGATTGATGTGGTTGACGTACGCCTCAAGGGTATTGATTTACCCGATGAAGTCAGTGCAGCCGTATTCGATAGAATGCGGGCAGAGCGTGAGCGCGTAGCTGCCGAACATCGCTCTGAAGGTAAGGCGCAAGCAGAAGCTATCCGTGCTCAATCCGATGCTAACGTAACAGTGGTCTTAGCTAAAGCGAAATCCGAGGCAATAAAATTACGAGGCGACGGCGATGCATTAGCGGCTAAAATTTATGCCGAGGCCTATAGTAGAGATCCGAAATTTTATAGTTTTTACCAGAGCTTATTAGCCTATGGCAGTGCTTTTAATAATAAAAAAGATGTTTTGGTACTAAGTCCAGATAGTCAATTTTTTAAATATTTTAATAGCATGCAAGGTGGCGCTAATGAAGGCAAATAGTTGCATTAGCTGATTATGCTAGCTGACTTTTTAGCTGCTTTTGCTTTAGTTTTGGTGATAGAGGGTATTTTACCTTTTCTTTGTCCAGATTGTTGGCGAACCACAATGCAGAAATTACTTGAGCAACAACCTCATACATTAAGAATGATAGGGTTGCTCAGTATGCTGCTTGGGATCATTTTATTATACGTTATACATTAGGCTTAAGGTTTTCCATGAATAAAAATGTGATTGTACTAGGCACCCAATGGGGTGACGAGGGTAAGGGTAAAATTGTTGATCTATTAACCGATAAAGCCTCTGCGGTAGTTAGATTTCAAGGAGGTCACAATGCGGGGCATACCCTGGTGATAGGCGGGCAGAAAACTGTTTTACATTTAATTCCATCGGGTATTTTAAGAGAAAATGTTCAATGTTTAATTGGTAATGGAGTCGTTTTATCTCTGACGGCCTTGCTTAATGAAATAACTAAACTTGAACAGCAAGGGGTGCCCGTACGTGAAAGGCTAAAAATTAGCGCTGCCTGTTCGCTATTAATGCCTTATCACGCCACGCTTGATTTGGCGCGTGAAAAAGCTAGCGGTAAGAAGGCGATTGGTACTACTGGGCGGGGTATAGGGCCTGCTTATGAAGATAAAATTGCGCGCCGAGGATTGCGGGTAGCCGACTTATTGCAACCAGAACAGTTTGCGGAAAAACTACGACAGATACTAGATTACCATAACTTTATGCTTAAAGCCTATTATCAGGAAGTCGAGTTAGATTTTAACCAGTTGTTGGACGAGGCCTTGCAACAATCTGAACAAATTTTACCGATGGTTACCGATGTTGCTGAAGAACTGCATGGCTTACGTACCGATAATAAAAATATTTTATTTGAAGGCGCACAAGGTAGCTTATTAGATGTTGATCATGGTACTTATCCTTTTGTTACCTCTTCTAATACTACCGCAGGTAGCGCTGCTACGGGCACAGGTTTTGGCCCATTATATTTTGATTATGTTTTAGGTATTACTAAAGCTTATACCACACGGGTGGGTTCGGGACCGTTTCCTACCGAGTTGTTTGATGAGAATGGCCATCAGCTCGCCGAGCGTGGCGTTGAATTTGGTGCTACGACTGGTAGGCCACGCCGTTGTGGCTGGTTCGACGCGGTAGCTGCACGTAAGGCCGTGCAAATCAATAGTATTTCGGGCTTATGTATTACTAAGTTAGACGTGATGGATATGTTGCCCACGGTGCGTATTTGTATCGGTTACCGTTTAGATGGTAAGGTTTTAGATAATATCCCTATTAATACCGATGCATACGCGCAGTGCGAACCCATTTATGAAGATCTGCCAGGTTGGCAAGCTAATACCGCAGGTATCAAAGATATTAATCAGTTACCCACTAATGCTAGGCTTTATTTAAAACGCATAGAAGACTTGCTCGGGGTACCCGTTGATATTATTTCTACCGGGCGGGATAGAACTGAGACCATTATTTTACGACATCCGTTTGGCTAAGGTTTATATAAAAGCCTGCTTATGCAGGCTTTTGTTTTTTATTATGGTCAAGAGCTAATGAAAAGTGCCCTAGGGAAAATCGGTTGAGAAAGGGTATAACTTGCTGGAAATATTTTGGCCGAGGACCTGATTCATTTCATTTAATTTTTCTAGCAATAACACGGTGTTTGGCTCTGCCTCTGTGGCTAAACTTTAAACCAATTCTCGTATTAGGTGGGATGAAGTTCTGTATATGGTGCCGAGAAGAGGACTCGAACCTCCACAGGGTTGCCCCCACAAGTACCTGAAACTTGCGTGTCTACCAATTTCACCATCTCGGCATATGAGTACTTAGAATGGGAATTTTAGCGATCGGAACTTGATTTGTCCATGATTTTTATTAGCAGAAATTAAGGAATGCCCCTCTTGATAATGGAGAGGGGCAAAGCAAGCTAAAACTCAAGCTAAATTATCTTTCACAAAATCCCAATTGACTAAGTTCCAGAAGGCTTCTACATATTTAGGTCTGGCATTACGGTAGTCCACATAATAAGCGTGTTCCCATACATCGCAAGTTAATAAGGCGATTTGACCATCGGCCATGGGGGTACCTGCGTTACTCGTGCTCACGATTTGCAATTTACCGTCTTTATCCTTAACTAGCCAGGCCCAACCCGAACCGAAGGTAGCCACAGCGGTTTTGCTGAATTTATCTTTAAACTCCTCAAAGGAACCGAAGGTTTTATTGATAGCGTCGGCAAGTTTACCTGTTGGCTCATGCCCGCCTTTAGGTGCTAAGCAATGCCAATAAAAAGTATGATTCCATACCTGAGCGGCATTATTGAAAACACTATTAGCGGTTGATTTGTTGATTTCCTTTTTTGCAGAGGTAGTAATAATGGTTGCTAAATTTAAACTCTCATATTCGGTATTGGGAATAAGTTCATTGAGTTTATTTACATAGGCCTGGTGGTGTTTGCCGTAATGATAGTCCAAGGTTTCCGCAGAAATATGGGGTTGAAGGGCGTCTTTAGCATAAGGTAAGTCAGGCAGCTTAAACGTCATAAATATCTCCTTAAGATGTGAATAATGTGTTCAGCTATCAGTTTAAAATTGCTGTCGAAGAAATGCAATAAATTGCCACCCGATCTGCTACAGAATATTATTAACGAGCTATATTAATCGGTATTATTTTTTTATGTTATTTCCGCTATAATATTTCATCCCTTTAAATGATGAAAATGTGAGAAACTATGGAAACCCTAGCTAAAATAAAGCAACAAATCGAATCTAACTCTATTATCCTTTATATGAAAGGTACTCCTGAACAACCTCAGTGTGGTTTTTCGGAACAGGCCGTACGACTTTTAATGGCCTGTGGCAAAAAATTTGCTTTTATAAATATCTTAGAAAATCCCGATATCCGACAACAACTTCCACAATATGCTAATTGGCCAACGTTTCCTCAGCTTTATGTAAAAGGTGAGTTAATTGGAGGCTGTGACATCATGACCGAATTGTATCAGCAGGGTGAGTTGCAACAAATTCTTGATCAAATAGAAACTCAATCCGATTAAGAGCTAACTATGCGACGACTATTATTTGCGATGATGGCCGGAATATTCTTGAGTAGCCTCTGTTTAGCGCAAGAGCCTGTAACTCAAGTTGGGTTAGAGACCGCTGCAACACAAAGCGAGGCTACAGTTGCAAAATCGGTATTGATATCAGCCCATCTGAGAAATCAAAGCATATTAGTTGCCAATCACTTAATTATAGATAAACCCATTAACGGGGATGCTTTTATTGTGGCTGGCAAAGCTGATTTGCAAAGTGATATTGCAGGAAACGTGATCTTGGTTGCAGGTCAGGCGACCATAGCAGGTAATATCCAAGGTGATGTTATTGCTCTCGGCGGAAATATTGATATTAGTTCTACCGCTATCATTAAGGGTAATTTTAATTATCTTAAGCCGTCTTCCATCAATCTTGCTCCCGGCGCCACGATTAAAGGTAAGCTTGAGCCTTGGGTTAAACAATCTCCCGTTATAGAAAGACCGTACATAACTACCCCAATAAATACCCGACCGCATCAATTTCCTATTGTATTTTATAGTGGGTTATTCGTAGTAGGGCTGATATTATGCTTAGGTTTTGCAAGCTATAGTAGAACTTTACTAGATGCCGTTTGGCAGCGGCCTTGGTTGGCTTTATTAAGCGGATTAAGCGTTTTTATTGTAACGCCCATGCTGATACTGACTTCAATAGTCACTATTATTGGCATCCCTTTTAGTATCATTTTATTTGGGTTTTACTTGGCGGGTCTTTGGCTTGCGTATGCTTATGCTGCCTGGTTGATAGGTGCAAGTTTTATTAAGCTAGTAAAATCCTCGGTTAATTTTAATTATAAAAAATCTAGGGTCTTAGCACTTTTTATAGGTCTAATTGCTTTATATTTTTTAGGTGGTATACCTTATATAGGTTTTTGGTTTAAAGGTTTTGCCCTATTATTAGGGTTAGGTGGGATCGTGCTAACTTTTATGTTAGAGCGACCAAAATATGTCAGTAAGTTAATTTAGAGAGGTATTCACATGGCTGTATTAGTAGGAAGAAAAGCGCCTGAAATAAAAGCCGCGGCTGTCCTTGGTAATGGTGAGATTGTAAATGATTTTTGCCTAACAGAAACCATTAAGAATAAGTATGGCTTAATTTTCTTTTACCCCTTAGATTTTACATTCGTTTGCCCTTCAGAGCTCATCGCTCTTGATCATAGGTTGGATGAATTTAAGAAGCGCAATGTAGAAGTCATCGGGGTGTCCATTGATTCTCAATTTACTCATAATGCCTGGCGTAATACCCCGGTTGACAAAGGTGGAATTGGTACAGTGGGTTATACTTTAGTGGCGGACGTGAATCATGCTACTTGCCGCGCTTATGGTGTGGAACATCCTGTGGCCGAAGTCGCTTTACGGGCCGCATTTTTAATTGATAAGGCCGGTGTGGTGCGTTCACAAATTGTTAATGATTTACCGATAGGACGCAATATGGATGAACTTATCCGCCTAGTGGATGCCTTACAATTTCATGAGCAACATGGTGAAGTGTGTCCTGCTAATTGGCAAAAAGGCAAGGCTGGCATGAAAGCTTCGGCAGAAGGCGTATCAAGTTATTTAGCCGAACACGCTCCTAGTTTATAAGTTTTTTGGCAAGAAATTTGCATTTGGCAAAATTCTTTGTTATATATTAGCAACCCTTGCTAAGGGATAGTTGTTTTTATAGTAAAAACAGGTGCCTTAGTAAGTTATTCCCTTTAAAAAGCTAAGGAGATTTCTTACATGAAATTAAAATCAGTTGTTGCCTCAATGTTAGCACTCGGTTTAGCTAGCACCGCTACTTTAGCTGCGAGCTCCGATACTATTAATCGCGCAGAGTTTGACGCGATGAAAGATCAAGTTGCTAAGATGGAAGCTGCATTAAATCAGCACCATGCTGGCTTAAATGCACCAATTTCCAATACCAATGATTGGTTCAATCGTGTAACCGTAAGTGGTCAATTTGATGTTGATACTTACATGAGCGCTAAAAACAGCTATCGTTTCCAAAACAATGGTGGCAATACTAGCGCGATTGAGTTACCTAATGCCAATTTGTTTGTGGATGCTCAAGTAAATAACTGGGTAAAAGCCCATGCTGCTATCCACTTTGATAACAATGTTAAGCGTGATGGTTTAGCTAATGTTCAAGAAGCTTTATATGAGCATGTAAATGCTAGCTGGCTTGATGAAGCTTATGTAACTATTGCAAACTTTGCTCAATCACCTGCTTACGTTCGTGCGGGTCGTGAATATGTACCATTTGGTTCATATGATGCCCATGCTATTACCCCAAGCTTAACTCAAATGCTGACTCAAACTCAGGCAACTGCGTTACAAGCGGGTGTGGTAATGGCTAACGGTTTCAACGCCTCGGCTTATACCTTCAATGGAACTGATCTAGATAAGAATCAACAAAAAAATCGTCGCATTAACAACTTTGGTTTAAACGCTGGCTATGCTAATAGCTACAATAATGTAAGCTATACTGCGAGTGTGGGCTATCTCTACAATATGGCCGATGTGAACTACGTTGCAGCGGGTAGAGAATACAATACGGTTGACCATGTGGTTGGTGGTATCAGTGTTGATGGTAGTGTAAAATCCGGTGCATATGATGCAAGCGTTCATTACGTAACTGCACTCAGATCCTTTGATGTGACTGATGTAACTCATTTTACCAATGATGAGCAAGCCGGCGCTAAGCCATCCGCTTGGGGTGTAGAGGCAGGTTATAGCTTTGCTGTGGCTGGTTATGACTCACGTATTGGCTTGGGTTACCAACGTTCTAGCCAGGCTAACAACGTAGGTCCTCATGTATATAATGAGCATGGCACAGTAAGCTATGGCATGCCAAAACAACGTTATGTTGCACAATATGACATCAACGTTTGGAAAAATACCGATTTAGGTTTCCAAGTTTATCACGATCGTAATTACGATGATAAAACCACTGGCAATAGCAACACTACTGGCTTAGTGCGCTTATCTGTTAAACTTGCTTAAAATCGATGTTAATGACAAATTATTAAATCTAATTTGTTAACATAAAAATAAAAGGCCCGCTCAAAAAGCGGGCCTTTTTCATTCCCTAAAACAAAAAAGCTTGATTTTGTTAGCAACTATAATTAAATTACCAACTGATTAATTGTTTAGTCAGATTCTTTTACCAGCTAAAATTGTAATCACTAGCGATTACATTACACTAACTTTTCATTTGAGAGGAGCTGTTCGTGAAACTTAAATCCCTTGTACTTAGCTTAATGTCAGGCATGTTGCTCACCCCGTGTGCTTTTGCCGTTACCAATGATCAACAAGTTGATGAACTGATAACAAAAATTAATGGCCGAACCCAATCATTAGAGCAACAAGTAAAGGATTTACAACAACAAATTCGTGTGCTTAAGCAAAAGCAAGGAAAGTTAAATCGTAAACAAGTCGTTAGCAGCAAACCATTGCAGCAAACTCAGGAAATGAGTGTTAAAAGCAAGAACTCGATTTTAGAACGTTATTGGGGTGGTACGCCGGTCGTTACCTCACCTTTCTTAGGCGAACACTCGGCATTCGATGGCTCAGATCTTATCGTCAATATGTCCAGCATCAATCAAGATTTACGTTTATTGCAACAATGGCAAATGTTAGGAAATGAATTAGCAAATACGGGTAAAAAATTTCCTGACTCTCCCATGATAGAGTTGAGTGGTAAGATAGAAGCTCAAGCCGTAGCTACTAAACCTTATGTAGGAAAGAAAACCAACGATATCGATTTATCGGGACTTGAATTAGATGTTAGCGCGGGTATTAATCCTTGGACTTCTGGCTTTATGTCCATTAGCTATGATAATAGTCCGTTATCAACTTCGGCAACTCGTACCAGTAATTCTAATCTATTTGTTAACAAAGCCTTTCTCAGCTTGGGTAATTTAAATCAATTTCCACTGTATCTAACGGCAGGCCAATTCCAAGTGCCATTTGGTCAATATAGCAGCTTTATGGTTAGCAGTCCCTTAACCGTATCGGTAGGACGTACTAAGGCGCGTGCATTACTGTTAGGTTATCATCCTAAAGAAAATAAAGGCTTATACGGCTCCTTGTTTACCTTTAAAGGCGATAGCTCTACCGAGAATAACTCGGGTAAGGTTAATCAATGGGGTGCCAACCTTGCCTATGATTTTGTAGGCCAAGGCTTTAAGTTTACCCTGGGCACCAGCTATATCAATAATATGGCCGATGCGGTGGGTATGCAAAGCAATGGTTTAACCACTGGTTTCACTGGTTTTGGTAAAAACTCAGCCACCGAAATTATTAGTGACCGAGTACCTGGTGCCGATGTACAAGGTAAGTTAACGATGGGCCCTGTGGTATTGTTAGGTGAATACTTAACAGCAACCCGGGCATTTAATGCTGCGGATATGACTTACAATACGCAAGGTGCTAAACCTAGTGCGATGAACTTTGAAGCGGCTTATTTATTCAAGATTGCCGACAAGCCAAGTTCTTTTGCCCTAGGTTATGGTCAAACTGGCGAAGCCTTAGCGCTGGCCTTACCCAAGCAACGTTATAGCGCGGTATTCAATTATTCATACTGGAAAAATACCATTGCTAGCCTAGAATATCGCCATGAAATTGCTTATGGTGCGGGCGATGTGGCAACGGGTAAAAATAATACCATGGACTACATTAATATGCCTATGCTAGGTAAAAAATCGGATGCCCTGCTTGCGCAGTTTGGTATTTATTTCTAAACAGCTGTTTTAAGCAGTGTGATTAAG
>JAQSXL010000179.1 GCA_029256685.1 Gammaproteobacteria bacterium
CACCACAGGATTTAAACCTGCGACCGCTTCCTGTTAAAGAAGCGCTCTAACCCTTAAGCTAGATGAATGACACCGACTTTATCCCGCGGGTTATCTGCACAAAAGCATCGCGGATACACCATCGAGCTGGTATGCTATCAAGGCCGTACTTGATAGCAGTTGGCTAAGTGAAAGTACAGTCAAATCGGCAACTCTAAATACTCCACCCTTTTTACTGCCAACAAACCTTTTGTTAAAGAACATTTATTTGCTTACTCATATCTATAAACATAGTACAACCTGTCCAATTTGCAAGTTTTAGAGCACTATTTTTTGTAAGCGGAATAGCCATTAATATTTCTTAGCAAAAATACATTTAAGAGCTATATTTATAAAATAATAGTATGGAATGAGATGATAGCATGACGAGTTATAAAACTATTCTAACCCGTTTAGAAAATCCACTGTGGAGAATTTTACCCTTAGCATTAAGGGATTCAAAATTTTTAGCGGCTTTACGTCCTGCTAATCGGAAGTTAGCTAAGGCTTATCATGAGTTACAACTGGATTATAATTCAGGCAAAATCAATGAGCAGCAAGCCAAGCTCAGTTTGGCTATGCTACTTGATACAACTCGCTTAACCACAGAAGAACGTTATAAACTAGAGCTTAATTTATTAAGTAAAGAGTTAGCGAGTATAACCGGTAATGAAATTCTTCTTGACCCGTTAGGGCCTTATGCAGGTCATACTATTAAGTTGGTAGCGCAACATAATTACAGTGGAGCTTCTTTACTTCATAACCATCATAACTATCATGGTAAAGCCGTAGATAATCGAGAGTTTTTAGTAGAGCAGGCGGAAGAAAAGAAAATGCAACCGCCCAGCCCCTCTTAAATAAAATAAGCGTCTAGTCAAAATCGCTATTCTATTAAATTTAGTGCTAAAGCCTATTTCCCTAGCTATCGAACCGCTATATAATGGATTCTTTTCCTGGAACTAGCCTCATGCCCGATAAATTAAAAAAAGCTGCTTTGGATTATCATGCCTTACCCCGTCCTGGCAAAATCGATGTTCGGCCTAGTAAATCGGTTGAAACGGCCCGTGATTTAGCACTTGCCTATAGCCCTGGTGTGGCTGAGCCTGTAAAAGAAATTGCTATCGATGCCAATAATGCTTACCACTATACCGCTAAAGGTAATTTAGTAGCGGTTATTTCCAATGGTACCGCAATTTTGGGCTTGGGTAATTTAGGTGCATTAGCCAGTAAGCCCGTGATGGAAGGCAAGGGTGTGTTATTTAAACGGTTTGCAGGCATAGATGTCTTTGATATTGAGGTTAATACCGAAGATCCGCAAGAATTTATCCGTACGGTATATAACATTGCGCCTACGTTTGGTGGCATTAATCTAGAGGATATTAAGGCTCCAGAGTGTTTTGAGATTGAACAAGAATTAACAAAACTTTGCGATATCCCGGTATTTCATGACGATCAGCATGGTACAGCGATAGTGACGGCGGCTGGTTTATTAAATGCCTTAGAATTACAAGGTAAAACATTAGCCAACGCTAAAATCGTTTGTTTAGGCGCAGGCGCTGCTGCGGTGGCTTCTATGCAATTATTGCTTGCCATGGGTGCACACTTAGAAAATATTTTCATGTTAGACCGCAAGGGCGTGATTCACGCGGAGCGCGATGATCTCAACGAATATAAATTGCAGTTTGCCCATATCACTAACAAACGCAGCTTAACCGATGCGCTCACCGACGCCGATGTGTTCATAGGTTTATCGGGCGCTAATTTGCTTGAGCCGGAATTGTTGAAGTTGATGGCACCTAAACCCATTATTTTTGCTTGCTCGAATCCAGACCCGGAAATTAAACCGGAGCTAGCCCATGCTACTCGGCAAGACCTTATTATGGCAACGGGGCGTAGTGATTATCCTAACCAAATCAATAATGTACTCGGATTTCCCTTTATTTTCCGTGGGGCGCTTGATGTCCGCGCTAAATGTATCAATCTTGAAATGAAAATAGCCGCGGTAAAGGCTTTAGCCGAGCTTGCTAAGCAACCTGTACCTTTAGAGGTGATTGCCGCCTATGAAGGCATTAAGCATTTAGAATTTGGCCCGGAATATATTGTGCCTAAACCCATGGATCCACGCCTTATCACCGAGATACCTGCAGCGGTTGCCAAAGCGGCCGTGGAAACCGGGGTGGCTAGAAAGGAATATCCTGCATTTTATCCCTTGCAACCAATAGATTTAATTTGAAAGTTAAATGAATTTAACCATAGGCCAAACTATGGTTAAATTCTAAGCTAAATTTTTATAATAAACGTTTCAGCTTAAGAAAATTAATATTATTTAATCCCGTTAAGAGTTAAAATAGCCTGATTATTTTTAAAATAGCAGTTTATTATTGATGACCAAGGCTTTTTCCTTACAATCACCCTTTGCACCCTCTGGGGATCAACCCGCGGCCATTACCAGATTGGTTGATGGGTTGCGCGATGGTTTGGCACATCAAACCTTATTAGGTGTTACGGGATCGGGTAAAACCTTTACCATGGCCCATGTTATTCAGCAAATGCAACGCCCAACCATTATTCTGGCGCATAATAAAACCTTGGCGGCTCAATTATATGGCGAGATGAAGGAGTTCTTCCCTAAAAACTCGGTGGACTATTTCGTTTCTTATTATGATTATTATCAACCCGAGGCTTATGTACCTTCTTCCGATACCTATATTGCCAAAGATGCTGCGGTTAACGAGCATATTGAACAAATGCGCTTATCGGCGACTAAGGCCTTGATGGAGCGACCCGATGCCATTGTGGTCGCCACCGTTTCGGCTATCTATGGTTTGGGTGATCCTCAGTCTTATTTAAAAATGATGTTACACGTCAGTCGGGGTGATAAGTTAGAGCAGCGCTTTTTATTGAAACGCATGGCTGAGTTGCAGTACACACGCAATGATACGGTTTTACAGCGTGGCACCTTTCGGGTACGTGGCGATGTGATTGATGTTTTTCCGGCCGAATCTGAAAAGGAAGCCGTGCGAATTGAGTTATTCGATGAGGAAGTAGAGGCGCTGAGTTATTTCGATCCCTTGACCGGCGAAATTTTGCGTACGGTACCGCGTTTAACTATTTATCCTAAAACGCATTATGTAACGCCTAGGCAAAATTTACTGGATATGATAGATGCGGTAAAAATCGAGTTGCGCCAGCGCTTGGATGAACTTCATAAAGCCAATAAATTAGTTGAGGCACAACGCTTAGAGCAGCGGACGATTTATGATATCGAGATGATCCTGGAATTGGGCTATTGTTCGGGTATTGAAAACTACTCTAGATATTTATCCGGACGGGCGCCGGGGGATCCGCCACCTACCTTATTCGATTATTTACCGCCCAATGCCTTACTGATTATTGATGAATCCCATGTTACCGTACCCCAGTTGGGCGCTATGTATAAGGGCGATCGCTCGCGTAAAGAAAACTTAGTGGAATATGGTTTTCGTTTACCCTCTGCCTTAGACAACCGGCCCTTAAAGTTTGAAGAGTTCGAGCGGATGTCACCTCAAACCATTTACGTTTCAGCAACGCCAGGTCCTTATGAAAAGCAACATTCTGATGCTATTGTTGAGCAAGTGGTAAGACCTACCGGTTTAATAGATCCTGCCGTTGAAGTGCGCCCAGTGATAAGCCAGGTAGACGACGTATTATCGGAAATTAACCAGCGCGCTGCTATAAACGAGCGGGTGTTAGTGACTACCTTAACCAAACGCATGGCCGAGGATTTAACCGAATACTTAGCCGAGCATGGTGTTAAAATACGCTATTTACATTCGGATATCGATACCGTAGAGCGGGTTGAAATTATTCGCGATTTACGTCTAGGGAAATTTGATGCCTTAGTAGGCATTAACCTGTTGCGCGAGGGTTTGGATATGCCAGAGGTATCCTTGGTGGCCATTTTAGATGCAGATAAAGA
>JAQSXL010000180.1 GCA_029256685.1 Gammaproteobacteria bacterium
TTAACCCATAGCGGCGCATGTGAATACCCAACTCTATTTAAAAAATACGCCTAGGGTAATAAGTTTTGTCCTTGGTGAAAAATCCTTATCTTGTTAATTAATGACATCCCTAGTAAATAATGTAAATTTTTTAAACTATATGGCTAGACACCTCTATAGTAATAAAGCAAAGATGCCTAGCCATTAATAATTGTTAATAAATAAACACGCTCTAGTTAATCTTCAGATTTGTTTATTCATAATTCCACTCATGCCAGCTTGGCAACAATGGGAAATAAAGCCCTAAGCGAATCGGCCTGTTTTCAAGTTGTTGCATGATTTTGGCATAAGTTTCTAACTGAGTCCGGTACTTAACTTGCTCTTCTAGCAACTTACTTTCCTCGGTGAGCGTATTTTTATAATCAATGATCCAGCGAGTACCCGACTCATCAATAAATGTGCGATCGATAATAACGTGTTGAGTCGTGTTGCCATCAAAGTAACTCAAAGCAAATTCTGATTGAGCTTGCTGATGTGTATTAGCTAAGATCCAGCAGCCTCGTTGGTCGGCCTGGGTTTTTTCTAATGCATTAGTCATGAGCTTAATGGCAAAACTGATTTCATGGGGCGTTACGCCCAAATTTAGCAGTGAAATACGCCAGTGATTTTCTTGCCGCATGATTTTAGGCCAATCTATCAGCGGGGTTTGGCTGAGTTGATAAAATATCCGGTGTAACAAGGTGCCAGTATGCCTTAAGGTATCGTGCCTATTTTGATAAGTCGTTAATGAAACCGCATGAGTGAGGGGGGAGTCGGTTAAATTAAAATTATTTAAAGGCGTTTGCCAACCGTCGATAAATCGTGTCAGATGGGTTTTGCTAGGCAACAATGGAGTTGATTCGGTAAAATCATGTGTTTGTACTGTGATTTGCTGGTTAATTTCATTGGCAATATGTGGCCATAATTTACCTAGCAAACTGTCTTTAGCGGGCGGCTTAATACTTTTTTGTTCGGAATCAAATTTAACTTGGCCTAAGATATGTAAATGACATTTTGCGCGGGTAACGGCTACATAAAGCAAGCGACAAAGTTCATAATTGGCCTTTTGTTTTTCTTCCCGCTGAACAAATTGATAAATGGGGTCTTGTTGTTCGGCGAATGATTTAATGGGCGCTAAAATTAAACCTATTCCTTTAGTAGCCTCTGGACGTTCGGCAAATAATAATAATTGCGATTTATCACTACTCCCTTCCTTGTGCATACACGGTAAAATAACCACGTCAAATTCCAAGCCTTTAGCTTTATGAATAGTCATCAGTTCCACCGAAATATCACTGCTGTTGGCTGGAGCCGCATAAAGCTCGGTTAATTTTTGTTCTAACCATTTTATGTTGGTAATATCTTCTCCCCGCTGTATTTGAGCTATCAACTTAAAGTAAGTTTGCGCGTCATCTAATTCACTAAGATTTTTGATGTTGGCAGGTCCACCTAACTGTAGCCATACACTTTCTAGCCAATGAGCGAGTGGTTTACGATAACGATGTTCAAGGTAGGGTTTTAAAATAGTCACCAATCGGGTGATTCTTTCCTGACCCTCGGGGCTGAGCTCTAAGGAATCCATAGCTTGCAAACGTTCCCATAGGGAAAGCTGCGATTCAATTCCTGCGATGGCATATAAATCGGCGTGAGTTAGGCCACACCAAGGCGCTCTTAGTATAGCCAACCAGGCAATTCTATCCTCTAAAAAAAGCAAAGCGCGGGTCAGCGCTAATAGGTCATGAATGACGGCTTTGTGGTTTAGCGTTTCAATTTCTACCGCCCGGTAGTTGATAGCCGCTGTCTGTAGCGCCGGAATGAGTTCGGTGAGATGACTGCGGGCTCTGACCAAAATGGCAATTTTGGTTTGCGGCTTGCTAGCTAAATAATTTTGAATGAGTTTAATGATGGTCTGAGTTTCTTCATTTGAATTTTGTAAATAAGCATGAATCTTGACGGGTTGTTCGGTGGTACTCGGGAGCAAACCCAAGGCTGTTGTGTAAGGAATGGCTCCTATACTCATATTAGCGGTACTAGGAAAAATCTTGCTAAAAGCCGCGTTAAACCAATTGACTAAAGAAGTTTGGGAGCGGAAATTAGCCGTTAAAGCCAGTTTAGTTAAGTGTATCTCATTGATCCCAAAAAGTTCGGCCTGAATGAATAACCCTACTTCGGCTTTGCGAAACCGATAAATGGATTGCATAGGGTCGCCGACAATAAAAAGCGTTCGGCCATCGCTATTTTGCCAACCGGCTGTTAATTTTTCTAATAAGCGAAATTGCACGGTGGAGGTATCTTGAAATTCATCAACTAAAATATGTTGAATGCGATAATCAAGGAGCAGGGCAAGTTGAGACGGATCACCCGCTTCACCTAAGGCTTGTAAGGCACGTTGAGCAATTTCAATATAGTCCACGCTATTTTGTTCTTGAAAGCCTAGCCACAGAAAACCGGCCAGGATGCGTAGGATAGTCAATAAGGCAGTTAAGGTTTGCCATTGCATTTCTGTGAAGTGGCAGGGGGGTAATTGTAGAATATCTTGCAGTGTTTGCAGTAATTCGTCATTCGTTGCAAAGTTATTAAGAAGGGTAAGAAATCTGGCCTTCATTTGTTTGCGGGATTCATTTTCAAATTGAGTGCAACTTTTGTCTATCGTAGGAAAACCATCTTTAACGGTAGCCGATTTACGCCATTCGAGCTTTTGGGTTAATAAAAAACTAGCGATGGCTTGCCATTCTTTTAGCGAGTTAGCCGTTTGCTCGGGTAAAGTTTGTAAGCTTTTGCAGCATAGAAGAGCAGAATTAGCTTGTTGATTCTCTAATTGTTGGCATGCATATAAGATTAACTCAAGCAGCTCATGATGCTCTTCACTGGGCAGATGCTGGCTAAGTTGCTGAAGTTTTTCTTCTACAACATAGCGTAATTCGTTTTCTAGTAATTGGCGCAAGTGAGTGGTATTGTGAATTCCCGTAATATGAGGTAACCATTGATCGCGTCTAGCAAGCATAGCCATCAATAACTCTTCAACTTTGCTATGTTGATTATCAAGATGCAATAGTAATTCTGCAAGTGCATCAGACCACTCTTCATCGGCATCTAAGGTTGCCATGAAATTGCGCACGGCTTCACGATAAATAGAGTAAGCATCCTCAGCAATCATGGGTTGCGTGCCAAATTGCGAAAGGATGGGCATTTGCCTGGTTAAGGCTGCACAAAAGGCGTCTATAGTTTGAATACGCAACCGATGCGGGTTCACTAAAAGTTGCCAATTTTGTAATTGATCCCGTTTCAATACGGCGTGTGCTAAGTGCCAGGTTTTACGGGCGGGATCTTTACTAGGTTCTGGTTCATTTTGCGCGCGTTGTAAGGCTTCTATGACTCTATTAGCCATTTCTGCGGCAGCCTTACGGGTAAAGGTAATCGCTAAGATTTCTTCGGGTTCTTTAACCCTGGCTAACAAAACTAATAAGCGTTGGATCAATAGCTCGGTTTTACCCGAGCCTGCGGGTGCTTGTACAATAAAGGATTGTTCCGGATCTAACGCTTGTTCACGCTGAGATTGGTCGGGAATAATTATCATCACAATTAGAAAGATTCTTCCTGGCGGCGGGTTAAGACTTCATAACCCATTTCAGTCACTAATATAGTATGTTCCCATTGAGCGGTTAAGCTATGATCTTTAGTGACCACCGTCCAACCGTCTGGTAACAGCTTTATCGGATGTTTACCCGCGTTGATCATGGGTTCTATGGTAAAAATCATACCGGCTTCTAATACCATGCCTGTACCGGGTTTACCGTAATGCAAGACCTGTGGGTCTTCATGAAAAACCTTACCTATCCCATGGCCACAATATTCCCTTACTACAGAAAAATGTTGATTTTCAGCATGTTTTTGAATGACGGCGCCAATATCACCCAAGCGGCAGCCTGGTTTAACCAGTTCAATGGCTTTAT
>JAQSXL010000181.1 GCA_029256685.1 Gammaproteobacteria bacterium
GTACAAAACAATACGACGGTCAGTTTATTACTTATTACACATGATGAGATAGGTAGTGCCCTGTTAAATGCCGTTACCAATACCTTAGGCTATCTACCTATTCCTACTCAAGTGGTTTCCATTGATTATAAAACGGATCCTGAGCAACTGATTCCACAACTACAAAAGATTGTCCATGACGTCACTTCACAACATAGTTTGTTAATTCTTACCGATTTATTTGGCTCAACGCCTAGTAATATTGCTCAGGCATTGCAGGACTTTACCCATGTTCGAGTGGTTGCTGGCCTTAATTTACCCATGTTAATTCGAGTTATGAATTATCCCAAGCTACCGCTAGAAGCGCTGGTAGAGAAAGCTTTGAGCGGTGGTAAAGACGGCGTATGTTGCTGCAACAAACCGCAGAACGATGATTTTGAGGATATACATTAATGCTTAGTAAGCAAATTACCATTATCAATAAACTAGGCCTACATGCCAGAGCCTCGGCAAAGTTTGTTGCAAAAGCCAGTCGCTATGGCTCACAGATTGAGGTCGTCCGCGATAACAAAATAGTCAATGGTAAAAGTATCATGGGTGTTATGATGTTAGCGGCTAGTAAAGGCACTCAAATAGAGCTACGCATTGATGGCGACGATGAAGCAGAAGCGCTTGCCGAATTAGAAAACTTAATTAATAACCGCTTTGGCGAAGAAGAATAACGCTTAGTGCAGTGTCAGGTCGATATTGTCTATCAAAATACCGGATTTATTAGACAATATCGACCTGACACCGCACTAGGCAGCAGACTCCTGAGTCAATCGAGGTAAGTTCTATTCCTATTCTCCAGCCACAGTCATTTGCTCAATGAGTATGGACCCGGTTCTAATAGAGCCTCTAATATCAACATCATTAGCAACTGCAGTAATATTTAAAAACATATCGCGCAAATTACCGGCGATGGTAATTTCTTCTACAGGATATTGAATCACCCCATTTTCTACCCAAAAACCGCTTACTCCACGTGAATAATCACCCGTAACGATATTAACGCCCTGCCCCATCACATCGGTCACTAATAAGCCATTCCCCATCAATTGTAATAGTTCAGTAAAATTTTTGTCGCCAGGCATCATGGTTAAATTATGTACTCCGCCCGCATTCCCCGTCGTCTGCATCCCAAGCTTTCGGGCAGAGTAGCTATTGAGGGCATATCCCTTAAGGATACCATCGCTTACCACGATTCGTTGCTTTAAGGCAACGCCTTCACTATCAAAGGGTGAACTACCTAAGGCTTTAGGTAAATGTGGTAATTCTAAAATTTGCACGGGCTTAGCAAAAACGGGTTTTTCCAATTGATTGAGTAAAAAAGATGAATTGCGGTATAAATTGCTACCAGAAATGGCACTCACAAAATGACCTAATAGTCCTCGCGCCACATCCGCAGCAAAAATAACCGGCACTTTGCCTGTTTTTAATCGTCGTGGTTGTAACCGTCTTAGGGTGGATTCTGCGGCTTCTTTTGCAAGCTCTTTGATAGCCGTCAGTTCACTCGGATCGCGCGCGGTGGTATAGCTGTAGTCACGCTGCATACCGCCACTATCTTGAGCAATTAATACACAGTTAATACTATGCCGTGTCGCAGGATAAGCTCCTATAAAACCATGCGAATTACCATAAACACTATAAGTTTCATGAGTATACACACTCGCGCCTTCGGAATTAGTGATGCGTTTATCATAGCTCCTAGCCTGCCGTTCACAATCAATAGCCAGTTCAATGGCCTGCTCCACACTGAGATTCCAAGGGTGATATAAATCTAAATCGGGATAATTTTGCGCCATTAGTGAAGGATCGGCAAGGCCGGCAAAAGAATCGGGTTGAGTTGCCCTAGCAATTTCATAAGCGGCTTGCAATGCCTGCTCAAGAGCTTCGGGTTGAATATCGGTACTGGTTGCCGAACCTTGAGACTGGCCAACATAAACCGTAAGGCTAATGCCTCTATCCCGGTTATATTCAACCGTTTCGACCTCACCCAAACGGACATTAGCCGAATAGCCAGACGCCAAATAAGCATCGACCTCTGTGGCATTGGCCCCTAACTGTTTTGCCCGCTTTAAAATATCTTGAACAATAGTTTGCAGTTGCTCTCTTTCTATTTTGGTAAGATGATTAACATGTGAAGTTGTTGGCATGAAAATTCCTAGTTGAATTCGTTGTGATATTCAATAAAATAACAATAACTTAGGAGTCTATGCAATGAAAAATTTTCACGAAGTTACTCACCCCCTGGTTAAACATAAGCTATCATTACTGAGAGATAAAAGCACTAGCAAAAAAGAATTTAAAGAATTAGTAGATGAAATCACTTTATTTATAGGCTATGAAGCTACTAAACACTTGCCTCTGACTACTAAAACCATCAAAACACCTATCGAAACCTTTGAAAGCCCTTTTCTAATCGGTAAAAAACCCGTTATCTTGCCCATTTTACGTGCAGGAACCGGTATGGTAGATAGTTTACTAAAAATTATGCCATCGGCCCGAGTCGGTCATATTGGATTATACCGCAATGAGGAAACCTTAGAACCCGTGCTTTATTATTTCAAGATTCCCGCCAATAGTAAAGATCGCCACTTTTTTATTTGTGATCCCATGCTAGCAACTGGTGGTTCTGCTATCGCCGCCATTAATCAATTGAAAAAACGCGGTATCCAAACCATTACCTTCGTTTGTATTGTAGCCGCACCCGAAGGGGTTAGAAATTTACATCAATACCATCCCGAGGTAGAAATTTATGCGGCCAACCTAGATAGAGAACTTAATGAACAGGGCTATATCTTGCCAGGGCTTGGAGATGCTGGCGATAGAATGTTTGGCACTAAATAATGAGTTGTGACTCCACGGCTGTAATACCCTTTCTTTTAAATAAGCTTCCATTAAATGACTTGGGTCCTGTCAGCTGTGTTTCCCCTCTCGTGCTCGTAGACTGCGCGCGTGAGGGGAAACACAGCTGCCACCCACCTTTTAATGGAAGCTTATTTAAAAACTTCCTAGTCCGTGGAAAATTATTTCTGTTCAAATAGAATGTTCCTTGATTGACGGCTACGAAAACCGAAACAGACCCTAATCAAAATATCCAAAACTTAAGTGAGCTATTTCTCGCGTAAGCCAATATAAGTTACCCACTCCCGTCGCAAGATTCGGTCATTAGCTTGGTATAATTTCCCGTTAAATTGATAGGACTGAGGTTTATCTAATACATTATTAATACTCGTCACTAATAAAGCAATTCTTACCACATGGACCTCTTGCCAATGTTGCACTTGGCTAGCGAATAAAAATACCAAAGGCGCTAAGGCAGAGGTTTTAATTCCATAGCTTATTTTCATCGCTTCAATGCCTTCTACCAGCTCTTGGGCATGAGCTGTGGAATTTAATGATTTGCGAAATAAACCATAAGTAGATTTTCCATCCTGACTAAGATGAGTGGATTGACTAATAAAATATCCATTATACCTTAAGGGTGCAAGCTCGGCCTGTGGATAATGATTTCTTGGTCTAGGAATCAATAAATCTTGTTTGTTACAATTTTTTTGGTCAAGTCTTTTACAACTTACCTTTAGTAATTCGGCCCGTTCACAAGATGAAAGTAGTAAAATGTCTCCGGCTTCAAATGGTATATTTTTAGTGAGAATAGCTAACGAACCATCGGATTTTTGGACAGCCGGATAGCTTCTGGCCTGCCTAAACCAAATGGAAATTACGTCGGTCTCTGGTTTTACATGATATAAACGCGGCGGCAAATGGGGCTGCCAATTGCTCCCAACCCCTTGACTGCCCAGTACCGAATTTTCTGCCGTAAAAAATTTATCGACAGCTTTTAGTCTACCTGTCAATTCGCCTATTTTTGCACAACCTGCAAACCCTGCCATACGCAATTCTTGTTGTAAAATACCTATGGCAATATTAGCATTGGTTTGAAT
>JAQSXL010000182.1 GCA_029256685.1 Gammaproteobacteria bacterium
AGGCAGTGTCAGTGTGGATATGTCTAATACCTATTTGGATTGGGCCAGTCAGAATTTCGAATTAAATGGGATCAGTGATACTAGACACCTATTGATTCAGGCAGATTGTTTTGGCTGGTTAGATAACAATGCGGAAAAATTTGACTTGATTTTACTCGATCCGCCGACTTTTTCTAATTCTAAGCGTATGGACAATACTTTAGACATTCAACGCGATCATGTGTTGCTAATTCAACAAACCATGCGTCACCTGAAAAAAGATGGCTTGTTACTATTTTCGACTAATTTTCGTAAATTCAAGCTCGATCAACAGGCCTTGAGTGCTTATCAAATCAAGGATATAACAGTAAAGACTATAGATAAAGACTTTGCCCGTAATCCTAAAATTCATCAAGCTTGGGAAATTAAACAGTAGAGTGACCTGCTAAGTTGCGTAAGTCCGATTATGAGATTAGCCATGATTGGACGACGCATACAAATATTAAACCCTAAATAAACCTAAGCAAAATGTGCAAGGGTTGACACAGCAATCTAAACTGCAATAAGTATCTATGCCTAAGTCATCTGATACCATCCCTATCCAATACGTAACTTTTGTTTGACTGCCTTGATCCGCTGTGGACTACCGAGTTCATTGCCAATAGCAACAGGTAAGCGATAAAGATCAAACGGACTGGCATTATTAAGTGAGTTTAATCCGTTTGTGTAGTCCATGTTTTTTATCCTAGTTTTAGGGCGAGGATCTTGGCCATATCAAAGGGTACATCGTTAAGTGCATGCTTGATAAAGTCATACCCACCCTGCAGATTGATATGCTGCCATGTCATGACAGAACCCTGTTTAATCGATGCGATCATCTGTTTCTGCTGTTCCCTATTAGAATTTATCTACTGTCAGTTTAAGATAAAACTGTCAACAGCTTAGGTTCACTAAAATATCTGGTGAACCTAATTCCTATTCGCTTTGTGTTTTATGGTTTGCCCTAGTCCTTGCGCTAACAACGTTGCTGCAAACATATTAAGGCTGACTCCTTCAGTTTTAGCGCGTTTAGCAAGGGCAGCATGTAAACTCTTAGGAAGGCGTATGCGCCACTGTCCACTGTAATGCGTAATAGTGCTTGGTACAGGAATAGCATCTCCAAATTCCCTTGCTGTTGCAAGCCAAGCTTGTAACGCATCTTCTGCTGCGTGTAATGCTTCTTCTATTGTTTCACCATCTGCGATACAACCTGGCAAATCAGGAAATTCCGCCAAGTAACCACCTCCTTCTTCACTGGATAATGGTCTAATCGCTATGGGATATTTTAACTCACTCATCGTTGTCTCCTAGACTATTAATTAATACCAAAAATTGTTTGATATAAATAGGCTTAATAGGTTTGTGTGCGGGTATGGTTAGCTTTTCTCCAGTAGATGCTCTGAATGTCACGTGGCTAGTACCCGGCTGCCTAAACGCAAGGCCATATCGATCTGCAAGAATTTTTATATCCTCTATCTTCCAATCTCGAGGATTATTTTGCATTTTCCTTAATAATTTGTCAGCTTTACTCACAATTATAGATACCGCATATGGAACCATAATTAAATAATAGCATTTGATATGCGAATTTTCCACCCGGTATTTTATCGCTATAACTCGTTATCCAAATCATGGTCCCACTCATAGTCCGAAGCAATGTTTCCTTGATGCTCTGGTAAAAGCAAAGCTAAGCTTGATGGCGGCTTGTTTAATATGAATAGTATCAGAGAGTGTTTTCAAACTCGCTAGGCTGAGTCAGAAAGGGCTGATTTTCGAGAACCGCAGCGCAGTATACATAAAGTACATGAGCAGAGTAGCGCAAAAAATCAGCGGTTTATGCAGCATAGTAGAGTTTGAAAACACTCTCTCAGATGATTTATGCATAGGTACTTAGATGTTGATACTCGCTAGAAATTATGTTTTTATTGTAAATCTTCCCTATTTTCTACTCCTGGAGATCAATGATAATGTCAAATAATTCTAGCACCTTAAATGAACAGTTGATTGAAGCGGTTATAGAAGGGGATTTTTCAGCAGTACAAAGCCTACTACGGCGAGGGGCGGAAAAAAACGCTAAAACTGCCAATGGCTTTACCCTTTTGCATTATGCAGCAGATTCGGGTCACCTCAAAATTGTTGAAAAACTGCTAGAAAAGAAGGCGGAAATAGAGGCTAAAGATAACGTGGGCTTTACCCCTTTGCATTGCGCAGCAGATTCGGGTCACCCCAAAGTTGTTGAAAAACTGCTAGAAAAGAAGGCGGAAATAGAGGCTAAAGATAACATTGGCTTTACCCCTTTGCATTGCGCAGCAGATTTGGGTTACCTCGACGTTGTGGAAGTATTGCTAGAAAAGAAGGCGAATAAAGAGGCTAAAGCGAACGATGGCTTTACCCCTTTGCATTGCGCAGCAGATTTGGGTCACCTCGACGTTGTGGAAACACTGCTAAAAGAGGGGGCGGATAAAAAGGCTGAAACTACCAGTGGCTTCACCCCTTTGCATTTGGCAGCATATAAGGGTCACTTCGACGTTGTGGAAACCCTGCTAAATGCGGGGGCGAATAAAGATGCTAAAAGTAAACTGGATAAAACTGCTTTAGATTTGGCTGAAGAGGAGGGGCACAATGAGGTGGTGGCCTTATTGCAAAAGGTTAGCGTAGTTGATAACGTGGGTCACGCTGCTTCGGCAATAACACAAAATAGCCAGGCTGAGCCTTTAAATTCAATGCAACCAATCAGTCAAGTGCAGCCAGCAACTAAACGCTCACGTAATTCCGAACAAGCTAGTGAAGAAATAGAAGTACAGCCTTCTGCTAAAAAACAAAAACCAAGCAGCATAGAAACAACGCATACCTCGTTAGCGACAGCAGAGGCTTTACCCGTTAGCACCTATAACTATGCCCATAGTAAGGCCGAACTTGATAATTGCTTAAAAAACTTAAGCGAAAAAGAACAAGCACGTTATTGTTGTTCTTTAAGCCGTAAAATCATGTTTGAACCGGTTTGGTATCAGGGAAAACATTATGAGAGGGAAGTCTGGTTAGCAGAAAATCCTAGTTTTGCCGCAAAAGGTTTGATAGATTTTCAATTGAAAAATCAAATTCTCAACTGCGTGCAGAAACAGCCAAAATTGTTTAAGGCATGTTATACACCTCAATATTTATGTCAACAACTAGAGGAAGCCTTGGCACAAAATGAGCTGCAAACGCTAGAACAGCTTTTTAAGATGGAACCCTTATTAATTCATGCTATCGATAAGCAAAAAAATACTTGGTTACATAAAGCCGTTAAGAGCCAGAAATTACCTTTGATTAAAAGCCTGCTAGCTTATCAAGCCTCATTAGACAAAGGTAATAGCGAGCGTGATAGGCCTTTACACCTAGCGGTTAAAACCGGAAACGAGGACGTTGTTAAACTGTTGCTTGAAGCGCATCAAGTACAGAATATTGCTATTAATTTTCCAAATAAAGAGAAGAAAAAACCGCTAGATTTGGCTGAAAAAGACAGTGCTATTGCTAACTTGTTAGAACAGTATCAGCCGGTAAAAACCGAATTTAAATGGGTAAAAAAATTAAAGCTGTATTATGAAAAGAAAGACGCGAGCAGGATGGTTACTAAAATTAAGATTCCCGATCATCAACATTTAAAATGGATGTCTATGGCAGAAATGAATCAAAAAAATGCGGAAAATATTGTCTATGGTAGCTTAACCTTCTTTTATAAGATTGTTAATGGAGATGAAAAACCCATTTATGATTTTATTAGCTTAAAGATTAATTGGCCAAATTCATTCAAGCCAGATGCCAATTATCTGCATGTTGCGTATGTTTACACAGAAGGGCGACAAGAGCTTCAATTAGCCGCGGATTTAGGCCGAATGCATCCCGAGCACAGTGATGAAATCAATAACATAATGAAAAATATTCG
>JAQSXL010000183.1 GCA_029256685.1 Gammaproteobacteria bacterium
GTACTTTTCATGTCCGCAACTGGACCAGAATATGCAAACATCGATTACATAGAAAAATATACTAAGGAATTTGATGGCATCTTCCGTAGCATTCCGGCTATGCAAGATTATTTTATTGTGAATGGTATGGGTGCAGTCAATAGCGTGATTGCGGGGGCTATTTTAAAACCTTGGGGCGAGCGTAAGGTATCTCAAAAGCAAGCCAATAATATGCTACAACAGAAACTCCAACAAGTAACGGGCCTTAATACCGTTGTTTTTCCACTTCCCTCATTACCGGTAGGCGGAGATGGTTTACCTATTCAATTTGTAATCACTTCAACGGGTGATTATCAACAACTTAATCAGTTAGCCGAACAGGTTTTACAAGCCGCCCAAAAAAGTGGTATGTTTTTATTTGTCGATAAAACGCTAAAATTTAGTAAGCCAGAATTTGAGATCAACATTGACCGTAATAAAACGGCCCAACTAGGTATTGATATTTCAGACGTAGGCTTAAGCTTAGCAACCTCGTTAAGTGGCGGTTATACTAATTATTTCAGTATGGAGGGGCGTAGTTACCAAGTTATTCCTCAATTAGGACGCTCTTACCGCTCTACCGTTGAACAGATTAAACAAATTTATGTACGTACCAGCAGTGGTGCGACGGTTCCTCTTACCACATTTGCTACCATTACGCCTAGCGTGCAACCCAATAGTTTAACTCAATTTAATCAGCTCAATTCGGCTACTATTCAAGGTCTTCCCATGATTGGTAAGACCATGGGCGAAGTTATTAATTGGCTAGAAAGTGAGGCAGCCCCATCCTTACCCAAGGGGGTGACTTATGATTATGCGGGGCAATCCAGGCAGTTTCTTGAAGAAGGCAGTGCCCTGCTTTACACCTTCTTTTTTGCTATCGTGGTTATTTTCTTGGTGTTAGCCGCACAGTTTGAAAGCTTCCGTGATCCCTTCATTATCTTAGTGAGTGTGCCCATGTCTATCTGCGGGGCATTGATACCGCTAAATCTTGGTTTAGCCTCGATCAATATTTACACTCAAGTTGGACTGATTACTTTAATTGGGCTTATTAGTAAACACGGTATTTTGATGGTGGATTTTGCTAACAAGTTACAGGCCAATGAGGGTTTAACGCCGCGTGAAGCGATTGAAAAGTCAGCGGCTATTCGGTTGCGCCCCATTTTAATGACTACGGCGGCTATGGTATTAGGGGTTATTCCTCTTCTCTTAGCTACGGGAGCTGGAGCCGCTAGCCGTTCGGGTATTGGACTGGTTATTGCATCAGGCTTAACCATAGGTACAATCTTCACTTTATTTGTGGTACCTATGATTTATACCTTTATTGCTAAACGTCACACGGCAATAAAATAACGTCGCTTGTTAATGAGTTACTCCCTGGCAATACAGAGAGTAACTCAAATCATTAATGACTTGTTCTAGCTTGTACATCAATCTCAGCTAAATTAGTTTCAATGGTACGCATTTGTTGCGACAGCAAGGCCTTTAAATCGGCAGGAATATCCTCATCCAGCGCCTCTTTGTACTGCTCAATAGTATGATGCTCACCGCGTTTAACCTCTTTGATGATAGCCTCGGGATCCCCACCCGTTACTAAACTTTTAACATCAATAAACGTACGATGGGCGGCCCCCGCTATCGTGCCACTCTCTACGGGTTTAACGCCAGCAAGTTCCGCACGGCTTTTTAACTCTTGAATCATACGCTCACGCTGATTGGCTAAACGTTGAAATAATTGCTGCATATAAGGTTCTTCAATCTTGTCAGCACATTCTTTATAACCATTACAACTATCATAAAGATTTTCTATTACATCGTTTACCGAACTTTCAATATTTTTTTTGGACATGATGGCCTCCTGAAATGCTAAGGGTTAAAGATTTAGTCTTTTACAGAAGCTTACAAGAAGAAAAGTGTAGCGTTTTAAGAACAACACAGTTAAATAATCAACCATGTAAAATATATGTTATTACTTTTAGCCGCCGATGTAAAATCACAAAAGCTTTATTGCTAGAATCTATTCCTTAATAATCTGCTATTCTTAATAAAAATCTTATACCATTCTTGCTAATGAATTAAACTGCATTATAAACCTTCGCTTTGGCAGTTGGGGCAAAATACCGTGGCGCGTTGGCCCAACCGTATTTCTACCAAAGCTGTAAGGCAATTTTTGCAAGCTTCACCGCCGCGACCATAGACATATAATTGCTGTTTGAAATAACCGGGTTTACCCTCGGAGGAAACGAAATTTCTTAGGGTGGTTCCGCCTTGTTCAATGGCCGATAAGAGAACTTGTTTGATGGCACTCACTAGCTTATCACAATGCAGTTGCGAAAGTTTATGGGCAATTTGTTTGGGGTGAATGCCTGCCATAAACAAGGCTTCATTGGCATAGATATTGCCAACACCTACCACCATGCGGCTATCCATGATTAGGGTTTTGATAGATACATTTTTATGACGGGTTTTAGTATATAAATAGTGGCCAGCAAAATCTTCGGTGAGAGGCTCCGGGCCTAAGTTAACTAATAGAGGATGTTGATAGGGATCCTTTTCCACCCATAAAATGGCCCCAAATCGTCTGGGATCATTGAAACGTAAGCACTGACCATTAGCTAAAATAAGGTCAAGGTGATCATGTTTTAGTAAGGGGGTATCTTGAGGTAAAATGCGTAAGCTACCCGACATGCCTAGGTGCATTAACAAGGTACCCGTTGTGGTTTGAATTAAAATATACTTAGCGCGGCGACTAATCGCTTGTATACGCTGATGGGCTAGTTTTTGAGGAAGTTCTTGACTGATGGGCCAACGTAATTGATAGTGGCGAATAATGACGTCTACGATGGTTTGCTGATAAAGATGCGTAGCTATGCCACGACAACTGGTTTCGACTTCGGGTAATTCTGGCATCTATTGATCCTAAAATAGTGGAAGAGGTTTATATGGCTAAGCCGTTAATTGTTATGAGTTTATTTACGATGTTTTTTACTTTATCCGCTTGGGGTGATTCTTATTATTGTACAAATACTCAACGTGTGGTGTCTACAGGCGCAACCTTGGATCAAATTATTCAAGCCTGCGGTAATCCTAGTAAAGTTGAAAATACCGAAAATAGTGAACCCGTAGCTAGAAAATTTCTGATGCAATGGATTTATTTATCTAAGCAAAACTTAGCGCCTTGGGATAATAAAATAGTGGCGGATTTAACTATTTCTCTTTTCCAAGATAGGGTTGAGAGTATTCAAGTTAATGGCAAAGAAGTGCAAGGCGGTATTAATTGTTTTGGTAGGGGAATGATCCAACCGGGTGATTTGCGCAGCAAAGTTGCTCTAATTTGCGGTAAGCCAGACGCCCATCAACACAATCGTAAAACGATTATGGGCCCTAAAGAAACCACAACTCGGCTTATTTACCAACGAGCAGCGAATCTGCCTCCGGTTATTTTTGAACTGAAGCAGGGCAGCTTAGCCGAGATTCATTATGGTAGCTAATGGATTTCTTAAAGAGCCGCAAAAAAATAGTTGGCCTGGTTGTTAGCTCAGTTCTGGTTCTAACGACGTTGCGACTCACTAGAAATTATGATTTTATTGTAAATCTTTCCTATTTTCTGCTCCTGGAGATCAATAATAATGTCAAATGATAACACCTTAAATGAACAGTTGCTTAAAGCGGTTAAAAAAGGAAATTTGTTAGCAGTTAAAAACCTACTAGAGCAAAAAGCGGATAAAAACACTAAAGATGCCAATGGCTTCACTCCTTTGCATTTGGCAGTACTTAATAATCGTCTCGGAATTGTGGAAACACTGCTAGAAGAGGATGCGAATAAAGAGGCTCAAGATATCAATGGCTTCACTCCTTTGCATTTGGCGGCAAAAAATGGCCGCAGCGAAATTGCAAGAAGATTGCTAGAAA
>JAQSXL010000020.1 GCA_029256685.1 Gammaproteobacteria bacterium
GGGTTCAAAATGCTCATGTACTCAATTGTACACTGCGCTTTTTCACAAATTTTTGTAGCGACCTTGTCTCACCACTGAGGGTTTGGAAAGAACTCTAATTACGAAAAAAGCTCACCCTAATTCATCTCAGTGCTTTGCATTTCGTGACAGCAACCAAGTCTACACCTAGAATAAAAGTTACAGCTCATTCAGCAGAATGTCACGTCCCCTTTACCTTAAGCAATAACTCTCAGTAGGCAGATCAAAAATCGCTTACTCAACCGTTACCGATTTCGCCAAATTCCGCGGCTGATCCACATCGGTCCCTTTAAGCTCGGCCACATGATAAGCTAAGAGCTGCAGTGGAATATTATAAACGATAGGGGCTACCGTTTTACCCACCGAAGGCATATCAATGATGGTGACTCCTTCACCATTGCTTAACTTAGCAGAGCCATCGGCAAAAACGTATAATTTACCACCTCGGGCTCTAACCTCTTGCAAATTCGATTTAAGTTTTTCTAATAACTCATCATTAGGTGCTACGGTTACAACCGGCATATCTTTATCTATTAAAGCCAAAGGACCATGCTTTAACTCGCCTGCGGGATAGGCTTCGGCATGAATATAAGAAATTTCCTTTAATTTTAGTGCGCCTTCTTGGGCGATAGGGTAATGTACGCCTCGTCCCAAAAATAAGGCATGATGCTTTTCGATAAATTCAACGGCTAATTGTTGAATACTTTTATCTAAAGCTAAAACATTTTCTATTTGCTGTGGCAGAGCATTAAGTTCGGCGACCAGGGCCGCTTCCATTTCTCTAGTAAGTTGCTGCTGTTTACCTAAGGTAATAGTGAGCAGCAATAAAGCCACTAATTGGGTAGTAAAGGCCTTAGTAGAAGCAACCCCTATTTCAATGCCTGCCCGGGTCATAAATACCAAATCCGATTCACGTACCAAAGAACTTTCTGGCACATTACAAATAGCAAGACTTGCAAGATAACCTTGCTGCTTAGCTACTCTCAGAGCGGCTAAGGTATCGGCGGTTTCACCCGATTGAGAAATAGTAACAAATAAGGTATTAGGTTGAATCACCGCACGCCGATAACGCAATTCACTGGCGATTTCAACCTGACAGGGAACGCGCGCTATACTCTCTATCCAGTAACGGGCAATCATTCCGGCGTGATAACTGGTACCACAAGCTACGATTTGAACTTGTTTAACTTGCGCAAAAATAGCTTTGGCATTAGTCCCAAAAATACCTTCTAAAACGTGATCTCTTAACAGGCGGCCCTCTAAAGTTGCAGCAATCGCTTCGGGCTGCTCAAAAATTTCTTTTTGCATAAAATGGCGAAACCGTCCTTTATCTGCGCCATCATAATGTATTTCCGTAGTTTGAATCTCACGTTTTACTGGCTGGCCATCACTATCATAAAGGGCATAGCTATCCCGTTTAATTTCTGCGATATCACCTTCTTCTAAATAAACAAATTGTCTAGTGACAGGCAATAAAGCAAATTGATCGGAAGCAATAAAATGCTCCCCAATCCCAATCCCTAATACAAGTGGACTGCCGCTACGCACCGCAATAATATGATCGGGTTCATTTTTATGCATAATGGCTAGTGAGTAAGCGCCTTCTAAATGTTTAGCTATGGCCTGTATAGCCTCTAATAAGGTCTTACCCATGCTGATTTGCTGATGAAGAAGATGAGCCACCACTTCTGTATCGGTTTCCGATTGAAAATGATAACCGGCTTGTTTTAACTCTGCGCGCAATTCTTCATAATTTTCAATGATACCATTGTGTACCAGAGCCACTATATCGGCCGAAAAATGGGGGTGAGCGTTTTGTTCACTGGGTGCCCCATGTGTCGCCCAGCGCGTATGGGCGATTCCCACTTTGCCTACCATAGGTGTAGTATCCAATGAAGTCGCTAACTCACTGACTTTACCTAGACTTCTACGCCGCTGTAGTTGGGTATGCTCATCAAGTACGGCGATACCCGCTGAATCATAGCCACGGTATTCCAAACGCCGTAATCCTTCAATTAAAATGGGTGAAACGTCACGCTGCGCAACTGCACCTACAATACCACACATATGCTTTACTCCTTCCCTTTCTTTACCGGACGCTGCCAGTGAGGGATTATTTGTTGTTTAACGCGGCTTAGCGATAATTGACCGGATGGGACATCTTTAGTAATAGTAGAGCCGGCACCGATGGTAGCCCATTCACCAATTTTTACCGGAGCGACTAATTGAGAATTAGAACCAATAAAAGCATGATCCCCAATTTCGGTATGATGTTTATTGGCACCATCATAATTACAGGTGATGGTACCCGCGCCTATATTAACCTGCTCACCTAAAGTAGCATCACCAATATAACTTAAGTGATTCACCTTGCTTTTTGGACCTATAGTGGCTTGTTTAATCTCAACAAAATTTCCAATTTTAGCGCCTTGCGCTAGTTGAGAGCCAGGGCGAAGGCGGGCAAATGGCCCAATCGTACAATGACTAGCAATCACTGTCGTTTCTATCACACAATTGGCTAAAATTTCCACATGATCGGCCATTTGCACATTTTTTAACACGGTATTAGGCCCAATGTAGCAATGATTACCAATGGTTACCTTGCCTTCAATGATAACATTGACATCAATAATAACATCTTGTCCTACGGCTAACTCGCCACGCAGATCAAAACGTGTAGGATCTAAAAGGGTCACTCCGGTACTTAATAAGCGCTCTGCCTGTTGCAGCTGATAATAACGCTCTAATTGAATTAATTGTGAGCGAGTATTTACGCCTTGAATTTCCTCAGGTCTCTTGGCGAAAATGCCATTGATGGGACGGTTTTCATTAACAGCAAAATCAACGATTTCGGTAAGATAATATTCTTGTTGTGCATTAGCATGGCTTAATTTTGGTAGCCAGCGTAATAAATTAGCCGCGGAGGTTGCTAAAATACCCGCATAGATTTCTCTAATGGTTCGCTGTTGCTCGGTGGCATCTTTTTCCTCAACAATACCTAAGATTTGCGAATGCTCATCGCGGATAATACGCCCCAATCCCGTGGGATTTTCAAATTTTGCAATCACTAGATTTAAAGCCTGTTGAGTTAACTGCCGAGTGAGTAAGGCCAAAGTTTGTGATGAAATAAGGGGCACATCCCCACATAAGATGATAACTTCATCTTCTGGATTAAGATAAGGCAGTACCTGCGCTACGGCATGGCCTGTGCCAAGTTGTGCGGTTTGGCGTATCCATTGTACCGGAGCATCTTGGAAAAAGGCTAGAATTTGCTCACCCGCATGGCCATAAACCACATAAATGTTCTCGGGGTTAAGCACCTGGGCCGCTTCTATAACCCATTGTAGCATTGGCTTACCGGCTAATGGGTGTAAAACCTTGGGTAAGCTCGAATACATCCGCTTACCCTGCCCAGCGGCAAGAATAATAACTTTAAGCGCCATGAGTCCCACGAGTTGTTTTTTTCAACTGGCGTATGGCTCTTAACCTAGCAGCCGTCTGAGCAAGTTCGGCTAACACGGATGAATACTCGATCTCACCTTTGTGCTCGGCAAGTGCCTTCTCGGCACTTTGTCTGGCTTCAAGCGCAGCTGCCTCATCCAAATCCTCGGCCCGAACAGCGGTATCGGCCAAGATAGTTATCACATTGGGTTGTACCTCTAACATACCACCCGAAATGTAAAATACATGTTCCAAACCATCCGCTTGCTGAATCCGAACTTGGCCTGGTTTGATAGTGGTAAGCAAAGGCGTATGTTGGGCCGCAATGCCCAACTCACCTTGCGAACCCGTCACAAACACCATTTCGGCATTGCCAGAATATATTGCGGACTCCGCGCTTACCACATCGACTCGGATTTTATTAGCCATATTAACACCTTACAGAGATTTTGCTTTGGCTACGGCTTCGTCAATAGTACCCACCATGTAAAAAGCCTGTTCTGGCAGGTGATCGTACTCGCCGTTGATAATGGCTTTAAAACCACGAATAGTTTCTTTCAAGGGCACATATTTGCCCGGGCTACCGGTAAATACTTCGGCCACAAAGAAAGGCTGGGATAAAAAGCGCTGGATTTTACGCGCTCGGCCTACAATTTGCTTATCCTCTTCCGACAGCTCATCCATACCCAAAATGGCGATGATGTCTTTTAACTCTTTATAGCGTTGCAAAGTACCTTGTACCATACGCGCCACATCATAGTGCTCTTGTCCTACAACTAAGGGATCAAGCTGGCGACTGGTTGAATCTAAAGGATCCACCGCGGGGTAAATACCTAACTCGGCGATTTGTCTTGAAAGTACTACGGTTGCATCCAAGTGAGCAAACGTGGTTGCAGGGGATGGATCGGTTAAGTCATCCGCAGGTACATACACGGCCTGAATAGAGGTAATAGATCCCGTCTTAGTCGAGGTAATCCGCTCTTGCAATACCCCCATTTCTTCGGCCAAAGTAGGCTGATAACCTACCGCAGAAGGCATGCGGCCCAACAACGCGGAAACTTCCACACCGGCCAAGGTATAACGGTAAATATTATCGATAAATAATAACACGTCACGACCTTCATCACGGAATTTTTCGGCCATGGTGAGACCGGTCAAGGCCACACGTAAACGGTTACCGGGCGGCTCATTCATCTGACCATAAACTAGAGATACCTTATCCAATACATTAGAATCTTTCATTTCATGATAAAAGTCATTACCTTCACGGGTACGCTCGCCTACACCGGCAAACACCGAGTAACCACTATGTTCGATAGCGATATTACGGATAAGCTCCATCATATTAACGGTTTTACCCACGCCGGCGCCACCGAATAAACCCACTTTACCGCCTTTAGCAAAGGGGCAAATCAAGTCAATAACCTTAATACCGGTTTCTAATAGTTCGTTATTCGCCGCTTGTTCAGAAAATTTAGGCGCAGGTCTATGAATAGGCAAACGTTCTTTCTCGCCAATTGGTCCCATTTCATCGATGGGCCTGCCGAGTACGTCCATAATCCGACCTAAGGTCTCTTTACCTACCGGCACGTTGATGGGTTTACCGGTATTAGCTACTTTTAAACCGCGGCGCAAACCATCAGTTGAACCCATGGCAATTGTTTTTACTACGCCATCACCTAATTGCTGTTGTACCTCTAACACAAGGTCAATCTCTTCTACAATTAGAGCATCATATACTTTGGGTACCGCGTCGCGTGGGAACTCGACGTCAACCACCGCACCAATGATCTGTACTATTTGTCCAACTGTTGTTTGCGCAACACTCATGTTGTTTCCTCATGTATTTACTGTTGACAAAATCTTTGTATTTTCAACCTAGCTTATGCCTAGTTGAAAATTTAATTATTAAACGGCTGCGGCGCCGGAAACAATTTCAGATAACTCTCTGGTAATTGCTGCCTGTCTAGCCTTATTGTATGCAAGTTGCAAATCGCCAATCAATTCACCGGCATTGTCGGAGGCGTTTTTCATAGCCATCATTCTAGCGGCCTGCTCGCTGGCAATGTTTTCAACCACGGCTTGGTACACTTGTGACTCGATGTAACGCGTCAATAAGGCATCTAACAACTCTCTAGCATCGGGCTCGTAAATATAGTCCCAATAATAGTCGAGCGTATCATTTTTCGTGGGTACCAAGGGTAATAATTGTTGTAGATCGGGCTTTTGAGTCATGGTATTGATGAACTCATTGAAACCTAGAAACAGGCCATCGATAGTCCCGTTTCGATAAGCATCTAGCATAACCTTTACGATACCAACCAGATCATTAATACCGGGTGAATCACCGATATGACCCGCATGAGCCACCACATTACCGCCATAACGACGAAAAAAACTCTCCGCCTTATTACCGATAAGACATAGTTCAATCTGTACACCCTTAGCCTGCCAATCTTTCATGGCTTGTAAGGCCGCTTTAAATAAATTGATATTTAAGCTACCACATAGACCGCGATCGGTACTGACTAAAATAACGCCAACCCGCTTCAGCTCGCGCTGTTTTAGGTAAATGTGTTGATATTCGGGACGACCTTTTGCTAAATGACCAATGACCTGTCTAATTTTTTCAGCGTAGGGGCGGGACGTTTGCATCCGATCTTGCGCCTTGCGCATTTTACTGGCCGCAACCATTTCCATAGCCCGAGTAATCTTTTGTGTCTTTTTAATACTCGAGATTTTAGATCGAATCTCTTTAGCGCCTGACATCTCGTTTTCCTCAACTTAACTCGACCACATGCCAGGCGGCTCAGGCTAAAACCAGTCTAACCGCCTAGCACTTATAGAAGACTTACCACGTTTGGGTTGCTTTGAATTTCTCAATTGCGGCTCTTAGTCCCTGCTCAATCTCATCGTTATAATCGCAAGTATCATTGATTTTTTTGATCAAATCCGCGTGCTGACTATGCATATAACCATGCAGTGCATGTTCAAAAGCCACGACTTTTTTAAGCTCAACGTTATCCAAATACCCTTTATCGGCTGCAAACAAACTCACGGCCATGTCGGCAACGCTTAAGGGTGAATATTGCTTTTGCTTCATAATTTCGGTAACGCGCTGTCCACGCTCGAGCTGCTTACGCGTTGCCTCATCTAAATCAGAGGCAAACTGTGAGAATGCTTCTAATTCACGAAACTGCGCTAAAGCTAAACGAATACCACCACCTAACTTTTTAATAATTTTAGTTTGAGCGGCGCCACCTACCCGAGAAACGGATAAACCCGGATTAATAGCAGGGCGTATACCCGCATTAAACAAATCGGTCTCTAAGAAGATCTGACCGTCGGTAATAGAAATCACGTTGGTTGGTACGAAGGCCGATACGTCACCCGCCTGAGTTTCAATGATAGGCAATGCCGTTAACGAACCCGTTTTCCCCTTTACCGCCCCATCGGTTAACTTTTCAACGTACTCTGGGTTTACCCGCGCTGCACGCTCCAGTAGACGTGAATGCAAATAGAAAACGTCACCGGGATAGGCTTCACGACCGGGTGGGCGGCGTAATAACAGTGAAATTTGGCGATAAGCCCAAGCTTGCTTGGTCAAATCATCATAAATAATTAAGGCGTCTTCGCCTTTATCACGGAAATATTCACCCATTGCGCAACCCGCATAAGGCGCGATGTATTGCAGGGCCGCTGCATCGGAAGCACTCGCCGCAACAATAATGGTATGCTCCATTGCGCCGTGCTCTTCTAATTTACGTACCACCGTTGCAATCGAAGAAGCCTTCTGGCCTATAGCAACATAGACACATTTTACCCCGGTGCCTTTCTGATTGATGATGGCATCGATAGCCACTGCGGTTTTACCGGTTTGTCTGTCGCCGATGATCAGTTCCCGTTGTCCACGGCCAACAGGTATCATCGCATCTATCGATTTAATACCGGTCTGTAAAGGCTGACTCACCGATTGACGGGCGATTACACCGGGGGCTACTTTCTCAACCGGTGCGGTTTTGCTAGTAGCAACAGGCCCTTTACCATCGATAGGATTGCCTAAGGCATCAACCACTCGGCCTAATAAGGCTTCGCCAACCGGCACTTCTAAAATACGACCGGTACATTTAACAACTTGACCTTCTGCCAAATCGGGAGCAGCACCAAGTACTACAGCGCCCACCGAATTACGCTCTAGATTCAATGCGAGTCCGATAGCGCCATTGGCAAACTCCAACATTTCATGGTTCATGGCATCGTCAAGACCGTGAATTTGCACGATATTATCTTTAAAGCTTACTATCGTACCTTCCGTTCTCACGCGTGATTCAATGTGAAATTGTTCAATGCGTTGTTTTATCAACTCACTAATTTCGGTAGGATCTAATGCGACTGTCATAATGTTATCCTATGCTATCCTAAGTTTACTATTTAAGCGCTGCAGTTGACCGCGTAATGATAAGTCAATCACTTTGTCACCGGCGCGAATTAATAGCCCCCCCAGCAACGCTGCGTCTTGGGAAAAGTTCAAAATGATTTTTCTAGCAAGACGTTGCTGCAAAGCCTGGATTAATTTATCCTGCTGCTCTTTATTCAATTCAATGACTGTAATTACCTGCACCTGTAAAGTTTGCTCATGTTCTGCACAAAGTTTGCCGAACAGGGTTGCAATTTCAGGCAGTACGCCTAAGCGCCGATTTTCTGCCAATAAGTGCAGTAGATTATTATGCTGCGGTTCATCGAGTTCGCCTTGACATAAGCCGCTTAACAGCTGATAGGCTTGCTCACGAGTTATGCGTGGATCCACAAGCACTTTAGTGACTTGCGGATCGTTAACTATAGCCGCAGCTCTTTGTAAAAAAGCCGACCATACCGATAATTGCCCGTGTGCTAAGGCGTACTCAAAGGCGGCTTTTGCATAAGGTCTTGCTAAGGTAGTACTTTCTTGCATGGCTTATAGTTCTTTAAGCATATGATTGATTAAATCAGCATGTTTGGTGGGATCCAATTCACGCTGTAGAATTTTTTGTGCCATGGCCATGGCTAACTCAGAAACCTGTAGCTGAAGCTCTTGCTTAGCGCGAATGACTTCTTGCTCAATCTCTGATTTTGCCACTGCTATTAACCTACTGCCTTCATGACGAGCTTGTTCTTTAGCTTCTTCAACAATATGGTTCCCTCGCTGAGTGGCTTGCTCAATAAGGCTAGCCGCTTGAACCTTTGCATCACGCAACTGTTCAAGGACCTTATGGTGAGCGATTTCTAAATCGCGCTTACCCTGTTCAGCGGCAGCAAGCCCATCGGCAATCCTTTTATTACGCTCTGCCATGGCAGTCGTAATGGGTGGCCAAACATATTTGAGGGTGAACCATACAAAAATGGCAAATGTAATCATCTGCCCGAGTAAGGTTAAATTGATATTCACTGCACTACCTCGTATCGATTTAGCTTACAAGTTTAGTTGCGTTGCTAGCCACAAACTGAATCAGTTGTGCTTGGAATGGATTAGCAAAGGTAAAATACAATCCAATACCTACGCCAATCATGGTCACGGCATCCAGCAAACCCGCCACAATAAACATTTTCACCTGTAACATTGGCACCATTTCAGGTTGGCGTGCCGCGCCTTCTAAGAAACGTCCACCCAATAAACCAAAACCAATCGCAGTGCCTAAAGCACCAAGTCCAATTAATAACGCAACCGCAATTGCAGTCATACCTTGTACACTAGCAACGAGTGCAGCTATTTCCATCTCTTCCCCCTAGCAAAGTTATAAAAAAACAAATTAATGCACTTCCTCATGCGCCATACTTAAATAGACGATGGTGAGCATCATAAAAATAAACGCCTGTAACGCTATAATCAAGATATGAAATATCGCCCAAACGCCGCCTAGTGCCCACTGAAGCCACCAGGGCAGTAAGGCTATCAAAATAAAGATAAGTTCGCCAGCATAAAGATTACCAAATAACCGTAACGAAAGCGAAATCGGTTTGGCAATTTCCTCTACTAGCTTAAGTACTAAATTGACCGGCAACAACTTCCAACCAAATGGATGTGTTGCCAGCTCCTTACCAAAACCGCTAAATCCTTTGATCTTGATGCTATAAAACAAGATTAGCAAAAATACCGAAAGGGACAGCGCAAAGGTAAGATTAACGTCGGTAGTTGGAACTACCCGTAAATAAGGAATGCCTAATGAACCTGCGATCCTGGGCAGAAAATCGATAGGGAGTAGATCCATAAAGTTCATTAAAAACACCCAAACAAAAATAGTAAGCGCCAATGGCCCTATTAAATGATTAGTAACGTGAAAAGTATCCTTGACCTGTTGGTTAACAAAATCAATCATAATTTCGGCAAAATTTTGTATTTTGCCTGGCACCCCAGCCGTCGCCTTTTTAGCAGCTAGCCGAAATAGCATAAGAAATAAGCTACCTAACACAATGGAAATAATCATGGTATCGAGATTAATCGTCCAGAAGCCACCATTGCCTAGGCTCATCGTTTTTAAATTGAGCTGTAAATTCTGCAAATGATGCTGAATATAGCTCGATGTAGTAATTGTGCCGTGTTCACTCATACTTAAGTTTACTTAACCCGTAAAAGAAATATCCAAAATACCAACAATGCTAAAATATAAGTCGTAAAAAAGGCTAACGCCGCTACCGGAATAAACCGGAATACTAACATTAATAACAAAATTGTAATCAATAATTTTATTGCTTCACCCCGATAAAGCGCGTTTACAATCTTGCTCGCAACTTGTGCCCCTTTACGCGCAAATAGTCGATAGGCAAATACACCATTAGGAATAACCGCTATCAGTCCGCCTAGCATAGCCGAATAGGCTGCTCTGCCACTCATCGATGCAAACAATAGACTTAAAACAAATGTTACCACTAATTGGGACGCAATTAAGCGCTTTACAACTTTGTATTCAGCCGGTTGTGGAGGCGCTGCCATATGCTCTTTAAAGCCTAGTAATATGACGCTAGAGTATAAAGAAGTAATGAAGTTTGTGCAATTAGAAATTGCATGCGCTATTAGACTAGCCAATAACCCTTTATTCAAGCTATTTTTTTTACTAAAAATCTCAAATAGCATAATTATAATGTATAGGTAACTTGTTTTAAATTTATTAAGCTTTTATATTAGTAATTTTTCACCTTTGTCCATCATAGGCCCATTATGCCGCAATCAATTAAAAATCAGATACCTCATTTAACTACAGCCCTTACAGGCCCCTTATTACATTTAGAAAAAATTTTCCTAGCACAACAGGCTAAAATTGAAGGTTGGTTCAGGCAACAATGGCAACAGACACCGCCACCCCTCACTACCTCCGTAGATATACGCAATGCGGGTTTTAAGCTTGCCCCGGTTGATACCAACCTATTTCCAGCAGGATTTAATAATTTAAACCCCGATTTCATACCACTTTGCGTACAAGCCTTACAGGCAAGCTTTGGACATTACTATCCTAAGGTAAGCCGGATTTTATTAATTCCCGAAAACCATACCCGTAACCGCTTTTATTTTGAAAGTTTAAGCACCTTATATAATTTGCTACTGACGGCGGGTTTCGAAGTACGGATAGGTTCATTACTGCCGGACTTAACCACTTCGGAGGTTATTAAGCTAGACTCAGGCCAAGTATTAACTCTGCATCCCATCCAGCGGCATTGTGATCAAATTGTCTGTAATGATTTCATTCCCGATTTTATTTTATTAAATAATGATTTATCGGCAGAAATTCCCGAATTATTACGAGGTTTAAAGCAACCCATACATCCTTCTTTACAATTAGGTTGGTCTACTCGACTTAAATCCAATCACTTTAAACACTATGATATGGTTTGCCGGGAATTCGCGGTACTGGTTGGCATTGATCCGTGGCTTATTAATCCTGTGTTTAAAACGTGCGATGCCGTCGATTTTGTTCAGCGCGTCGGTGAGGAATACTTATATGAACAAGCAGAACTCGCTTTACAAAATATTCAAGCCAAGTACCTAGAATACGGCATTGATTTACCACCTTTTCTCATTATAAAGGCCGATGCCGGCACCTATGGTATGGGAGTCATGACTATTCGAAATGCCGAGGAATTAAAGAATCTCAACCGTAAACAACGCACCAAAATGTCAGCCTCCAAAGGTGGCCAAAAAATAACTAAAGTGATTATTCAAGAAGGTGTTTATAGCTTTGAGACTTGGGGTAAAGAAAAAGCCGTCGCCGAACCCGTTGTTTATATGTTAGGTGAACATGTAGTAGGCGGGTTTTACCGCGTTCACAAGGAAAGAAGTTCTAGTGAAAGTCTAAATGCGCCTGGCATGTATTTTGAGCCATTGGCATTTGAAATGAGCTGCAATACACCGAATCAAAATTTAACTTGTAACGCTTACCCAAACCGATTTTACGCTTATGGGGTTATTGCACGCTTAGCTTTATTAGCCGCTGCACAAGAATTACAAGAAGTTAACCTAAACCATTAAGGATAAAACCATGGAATTGAAATTAGGCGTGATTATGGATCCTATCGAAACCATTAAACCCTACAAAGATAGCACCTTTGCGCTTTTGCTTGAGGCTCAAAGCCGTAATTGGCCCATTTTTTATATGGAACAACAAGACATTATATTACGAGATGGAAGAGTTTACGGCTATATGCAGCGAATGTATGTGAGTGATGACAATACCAATTGGTATCACTTTACCGACGGCTATACTCAACCGCTAAGCACCCTAGATGTTATTTTATTGCGCCTTGATCCACCTATCAATATGGAATACATCTATACTACCTATTTATTAGAAATGGTGGAAGCCACGGGAACGCTGGTTGTTAATAAACCGCAAAGTTTACGGGATATGAATGAAAAACTTTATACCACCTGGTTTCCCGAATGCTGTCCAGCCACTTTAGTGACTAAGGATATCTCGCAACTTAAAGATTTTTTGCAAGAGCAGGGTGATATTATTATCAAACCGCTAGATGCCATGGGTGGCAGGGGTATTTTCCGCTTACAACTTGGCGATTCTAATGTTAATGCTATCTTAGAAATGCTAACTCAGTATGGAGAGCACACTATTATGGCGCAACGCTATATTGCCGAGATCTCGAAAGGCGATAAGCGGATCATTCTTATCAATGGTGAACCCATACCTTACGCGCTGCTACGAATACCCGCAGTAGGTGAAACTCGGGCTAATTTAGCAGCCGGTGGACACGCTATAGGCATAGAGCTTGATGAACGTGATTACTGGATCTGTGAACAAGTGGGCCCACTACTACGTGACAAAGGCATTATGTTAGCAGGCTTAGATGTTATCGGTGAATATCTCACCGAAATTAATGTTACAAGTCCTACGGGAATTCGCCAATTAGATAGTCAATATAATATTAATATAGCCGCCGAGTTATTAAACTGTATTGAGCAGCAGCTTGAATGATTAACCTTTTATTTTTCTTATCCATTGAAAAATGCTGATAGCTATAAATAATAAAAAGAAGATCAGCGCCCACTCGGGCAAGGTTAAATCCAAAAACATCCAGCTAACTTTAGCGCACTCACCCGTGCCGGTAAACACTAATTGCACAGCCTGTAAAATTGGAAAATTACTCAATATGTAACCAAGATCAGGCCCACAACTAGCCGGCAATTGATCAATGGGTAAATGTTGTAGCCAAATTTGGCGTATGGCCGCTACAGCCCCTATCCCTGCAAATATCATGATAACCATGCTATGAATTCTAAGGGTTAAAGTCTGGGTATGGGTATATAATGTGCCTACAAAAAACACCAATGCCAATGCTAATATAGCCAGACGCTGAATTACACAAAGAGGGCAAGGCGCTATGCCCTCATAAAATTGCAAATAAGCGGAAATAGCCAACAATAAGCCACAGATCAGTAAACCGGCTAAATTAATTTTACGTAATAACCCAAACATTCCTTTCCTCAGAATCTATTAAAAATTAATAGACTTCAATTCAAATTAAAATAATACCAGCCCTCCAGCAATTAGCCCTTAGGGAACTTTTCAGCAGGTATAATATAGCCAAGCCGCCTCAGAAGCCTAACCTTACCATAAGCTAAATTTAATTTGCTGTGAACTAAGCTGTCTGCCTCGTGGGTCCTATTACAATTTCCCGGATGCATACCCGTTGTGGTTGCTGATAAGCAAACCAGATAGTTTCTGCAATATCATTGGCTTGCAAGGGTTGGCCCATTTGTTGTTTCCAATCGGTATAATCGGCTTTAATCTTATCGGCCGTGGTATGTCCTAACAACTCGGTTTCCACGACGCCTGGCGCTATGGTAATTAATCTTACATCATGATTTGCGGTTTCTTCTCTAATGTTTTCGGTTAAAGCATGCACTGCAAACTTAGTTGCACAATAGGCCGCATGATTAGGGAAGGTTTTGCGCCCAGCAATCGAACTGATATTAATAATAGTGCCCTGCTGACGCTTTATCATACCGCCTAAGACAGTCGCTATGCCATTAAGCACGCCCATCACATTCACATTAAGCATCTGCTGCCATTCGGCTGGATCTTGCGAATCAATTTGGCCTAATAACATGACACCGGCATTATTAATTAAACAATCGGCTGGCCCAAATTGAGCTTCTGCTTTAGTAATAGCGGCTTTAAAAGCAGCTAAATCTGTCACATCCACTTGGGCGCAGAGGGTATTTGGTAAATCGAGCGCTTGTAGCCTTTCAATCCGACGCGCTAACAACAGCAGAGGATAATTCTGTTCGGCAAATTTTTTGGCAGTGGCTTCACCTATTCCAGAGCTTGCTCCGGTAATAATAATTAATGGCTTTGACATAGTATTCCTAGTTAAATTTCAGTAGTTTGTTTAGGATACAAAAATAACATTAGCGAAACTTAAAAGCAAATAGCAAAATTTAGGCGAAAAAGCGCGGAGTACAAAAAAGTACTTGAGCTTTTTAACCATATTTATTGATTGAGATTGCCCTGCACTAGAGGTTGTTCAGCAAGAAGCCTGATATAAAAATGGCCGCTCAAGCTTACGCTGAGCGGCCATTTTTATAAAACGGTAAAATTATTTATCTTCAGTTTTACGACTACCCGAAGCTTTACCACCTTTTTGCCCCATTTCATGTGGAGCATTTTTTACATTTTTACCCTGCTGCGTTGAAGAAGCAGGAGAAGCCTGTTGACTACCTGACTTTTGCCCACCTTCTTTACCACGACGACTTAATTCTTCTGAGCCTATTTTTGCAGCAGCTTTTTTACCACCTTCATGTGTGCCCGCCATAATACACCTCCTAGTTAACTTAGTTGGTAAACATTATGATTGATTACTAAGATAGCTTAACATTTTTGACTAAGCCCGGCAAACACGAAATTATTAACAAGCTAATGGCATAATTATCAAAATGCTAAATTATTTCTAAATTGGCATAGGCGGCTACTAGCCATTTTATACCCTCCCTGTTGAATTTTACCTGCACCCGAGTCTGTGGACCTTTACCCTCAAAATTTAACACGACTCCTTCACCAAACTTAGGATGCCTCACAGCCTGACCTACACTCAAATGCTGACCTTCAATATCGACCTGTTGGGTAGTTTGTTGTTGATAGCTTAATGGCCGACTAATGGTGCCACGTAACCTGACCTCTTGAATTAAATTTTGTGGAACTTCATTCACAAAACGAGAACATCTATGATATTTTTCACTGCCATGTAACATGCGTTTTTCTGCGTAAGATAAATAAAGTTTACGCATAGCCCGGGTCATGCCCACGTAACATAAACGTCTTTCTTCCTCGATACGCCCCGGCTCTTCAGCAGACATAAGACTAGGAAATAATCCCTCTTCCATACCTGCCATAAACACCAAACTAAACTCCAATCCCTTGGCAGCGTGTAAAGTCATTAAATGCACACAGTTATCATCTTTTTGCGCCTGGCTTTCAGCCGATTCCAAAGTAACTTGAGATAAAAAGGCTGCAAGTACAGAAATGCCTTCATCCAGTTCTGGTTGAAATTGGCTTACTGCGGTAATTAGTTCCTCTAGATTCTCTATTCTAGCACGCGCCACCTCACCTTTTTCTTTACTATAGTGCTCAAGCAATCCACTTCTATGTAAAACATGCTCAAGCTGGTTAGGCAGCGTTAACTCGGCGGTTTGGATTGCCAACTCGTCAATTAGACACATAAATCCAGCTAAGGCTTGCTGTGCCCTTGCAGGCAATGTTTTTTGCGCCAGTAAATTTTTTATAGCTTGCCATAATGCCAGATTCTGTGAGCGCGCCACCTCTCGCACTAAAGATAAGGTTTTATCGCCTATGCCACGGGTGGGCGTATTAATTACGCGTTCAAAAGCAGCATCATCATGCCGGTTGTTAATCAAGCGCATATAGCCCAAAGCATCTTTAATTTCGGCACGGTCAAAGAAACGTAAACCACCGTATACTCGGTAAGGCATACCTACCTGCAGTAAGGCTTCTTCTATAACCCGTGATTGAGCATTAGAACGATATAAAATAGCAACCTCTTTACGCGTATTGCCTTGTGTCTCCCAATCTCGAATGCGCTCAACGATGAAGCGAGCCTCATCAACTTCGTTAAAGGCTGCATAAAGCGCAATGGCCTCGCCTTGCTCACCATCGGTCCATAATTTTTTGCCTAAACGCTCATTATTATTGGCAATGACACTATTGGCTGCGGCTAAAATAGTGGCCGTAGAACGATAATTTTGTTCTAATCGGATCACTAGGGTATTAGCAAAGTTTTGGCTAAAGCGATGGATATTTTCAATTTTAGCGCCACGCCAGCCATAAATGGACTGGTCATCATCACCTACAGCCATAAAATAATTATGATTACCCGCTAATAAACTTAGCCAAGCATATTGCAGGGTATTAGTGTCTTGAAACTCATCGATCACTATGTGTTGAAACCGTTGTTGATAATGAGCGAGAATATCAGTCCGCTTACGCCAGAGTTCATAACTACGCAATAACAGTTCGGCAAAATCAACTAAGCCGCTACGGTCACAGGTTGCTTGATAAATTTGATAAATACGCACCATGGTCTTGGTGTAAAGATCAGCCGCTTCCGTAAGTTGATTCGGGCGCAACCCTTCATCCTTTTGAGCGTTGATAAACCATTGTACTTGCTTGGGTGACCAGTGTTTTTCATCAATATTAAGTTCACGTAATACTCGGCGAACTAACCGATATTGGTCATCATTATCCAAAATCTGAAAACTCTGTGGCAAGCCAGCATCTTGCCAATGGCTACGCAACAAGCGATGGGCTAAACCATGAAAAGTGCCTACCCACATATTTCCCAGCGGCCTTTGCAGCAAATTTTCAAGCCTACCACGCATTTCAGCGGCCGCTTTATTGGTAAAGGTCACGGCTAGAATACCGAATGGCGAAACATGCTCTACTTCAATTAGCCAAGCCACGCGATGCACTAATACTCTTGTTTTGCCACTTCCCGCACCTGCCAACACTAATAAATTACCCACAGAAGCGGCAACAGCTTCACGCTGAGCATCGTTTAATTCATTTAGTAAATAAGAAACGTCCATAAGTTAGACCGCTTTTGCTTTATTAATTAAAAAATCCATGACTTGCATTAAACGTTCCGGATCGCCCTTGACCATAGCAGCATTAGTATAAAATCTACCATTAATAACAAAAGCCGGAATTTCAACTATGCCATATTGTTTCATTAATTCCTCCGCTTGCTTAAGTTTAATCGCAAGTGTGGGAGAGTTTTCATAGGCGTTTTGAAAATCCTGTTGATTAATACCCTCTTGACTCAAAAATTGCGCCAAGGCTTGCTGGTTGGTTAAATTAAGATTCTCCTGCTGAACTGCAGCAAATAATTTAGGCGTTAATTTTGACTCCAGCGCAAAAGCCTCTACGATATAGTAAGCCTTAGCATAAACGTCCCAGCCTTGATGAAAAACTACGGGAACTTTTTTAAATACAACATCTTTAGGTTTTTGGGCTATCCATTTTTCTAAGGTGGCCTCTAATTTATAGCAAGCCGGACAGCCATAGCTAAAAAACTCTGTTACTTCAATAGTAGATGATTTTGACTCTACTGGATTAGAAGGCGTCAGAATTTTATAATCTTTACCTAACTGAAAAATTTGATCGGTTGCTTTAGCCATTAAGGGAATGCCGATCAATAAAAACAAAATTTTACATAGAATAATAAAGCGCATAGCAACATCCTTAAGTGATAAGCTAAAATTAGCAGCAATTATACAAGATTTTCAGCTATTTTCGATTTTTAGCAGTAATGACCAGCATTCATTTTCAAGCCCATTCAGTAAATAAGCTTGTGCCATTACGTTAGGATTTCAAACTCGGCAAAACTTTGCTCAGAAACGGCTTCGCATGCCACATCATTTACTTTAGCGGCTAGGGGACCTTGCCATAACCAATCCCGTAATAAATTAACTTGTTGAGCGTCTCCGCACAGCAAAACCTCAACGCGTTTATCCGGTAAGTTTCGCACCCAACCGGTAACCTCTAATTCCTGGGCCTTATTTTTTGTGGCAGTCCTATAACCCACGCCTTGTACTCGGCCAGAAATCAAGCAACGCATACAATTTTTACTCATAATACCTCCTAGCGAAAATTGAACTGCCAATACAAAAATTTATACCTTATTTAAAATCAAGCTATAAATGCATTGCCTTTTCTAGACTCGCTTGGCTTTGTTCACCAAAAAGACTCTTCACAAGATGACCTTTAG
>JAQSXL010000184.1 GCA_029256685.1 Gammaproteobacteria bacterium
CCTCCTTGTACGCTCTATAGTTTTTCATCCTTGAAAAACAAGGTTGGCTTATACCCCTATGTCCTGGCAAGGGAAGATTATTTAATATAAATGGTATAATCCTCTTTCTCTTAAATAAGCTTCCATTAAGTAGATAATTTAGGCATAGATACCTATTTCAAATCTGTGGATAGTAGAGACTAAATTGTTGGCGAACTAGAAAGCCATTGATTTGCTGAATATGAATTTTAATGGTAGCGAGGATAGGTTTGAGTTTAATAAGGGCTGTGTCTGCGGCTTGATACAAAATAACCCCTCGCAACTTTACAGCTTAAAGAGGTTATTTTTTAACGCTATTAACTTATTATTTACTTTAGATTAATTTAACGTTTATTTTCTTATACAAATCAGAACGGAATATCATCATCAAAGTCGTCAATTGCAGGCGCTTGATGTGCCGGTGCTGGTTGATTTTGCGGCCTACTTTGAGGTTGATTTTCATGTCCTGCGCCTGTACCGCCTTTACTATCTAACATTTGCAGCTCATTGGCATGAATTTCAGTGGTGTAGCGTTCTAGGCCTGTTTTATCTTGCCATTTGCGAGTGCGAAGGCTTCCTTCAATATAAATCTTAGAGCCTTTGCGTAGATATTCTCCGGAAATTTCGGCTAAGCGATTATATAATACAACCCGGTGCCATTCGGTACGTTCTTGCATTTCACCGGTTTGTTTGTCTTTCCAATTTTCACTGGTCGCCAAAGTTAAATTTGCAACGGCATTACCGCTGGGCATATATCGTACTTCGGGATCGGTGCCTAAGTTGCCAATTAAAATTACTTTATTTACACCTTTAGCCATGTTTTTCTCCGCTTAATAATGTTCTGAGTTGTTCATCGGTTATTTTGCAAGTATCAACTTTAAGATAAACAACCATTGCTTGTTGATCAAACGCTACTTCTGCTATACCTTGAGTATTCTTAAGTTTCGCTAATAATATATCTGATGGTAATAAACCAGCATCGTCTAACTTAAAAATACGGGTAGTTAAATAAGGTATTTTTTGCATGCGTAAAACCGCGAGTAGCCAGCAAAGTGCTATTATACCACAACCCGTAAAAACGCCACCAATATGAAATTGTCCGTATAGCCAACCGCCTATGACGCCACCAAAAAAGATGCCTAAAAATTGGGAGCTTGAGTAAATACCCATGGCCGTACCACGATTTTGTAAGGGGGCCAGTTTAGAAACCAGCGAAGGTAAACAGGCCTCTAAGAAGTTAAAAGCACTGAAGAAAAACAATAAACTGAGCCAAAGGGCTGTGAGTGAGTGATTAAAGAGCGCTAAACTTAATTGAGAGATAATAATGATCCCGACTGTTGCAACTAATAGGGGTTTCAAGAGCCGTTTTTTTTCAGAAATTATAATCAAGGGAACGGTAATGAATAATGAAAGTAGTAGGATAGGTAAATATATGATCCATTGTTTGCCGGTAGGAAGATGAAAGGATTGGGTGAGGATAATGGGTATAACAATAAAAATAGCCGTTAAAATGGCATGTTGAAAGAAGATACCTAGGTTTAAACCCAGCAGTTGCTTATTTTTAAGTACCGTGAGAATTTGTCCTGGTCTTGCTTCATTGTCAGCATGAAATAAAAGTTTCGTTGGATTGGGTACTACGGTATATAAAATAAGGATGGCGCTTATCGCTAACAGTGCAGTTAACCAAAAAATACCGGGTACCTGAAGCCAGGTGTTTAAAATGGGCCCTAATACCATCGCAAGTGTAAAGGAAAAGCCTATGATAAGGCCTATGAAACCCATGGCTTTGGTGCGGTTTTCCTCACGGGTCGAATCTGCGACAAAGGCTATAATGGTGCTACCCACAGCACCCGTACCTTGTAATGCGCGGCCTATCATGACGCCCCAAATAGTATCCGAGAGAGCAGCAATAATGCTACCTAAGGCAAATATAGCTAAACCCATTACAATAATAGGTTTGCGTCCCCAGTAATCAGAAAGAGTACCAAAGGGAATTTGTAATAAGGCCTGAGTGAGGCCGTAAATGCCGATAGCCATCCCTATTAATCCAGGGGTTGCTCCTTTTAGTTGAGGTGCATAAAGGCTAAAAACGGGTAATACCATAAATAACCCTAACATGCGGAAGGCAAAAATAGTAGCGAGGCCAAAGGTTGCGCGTTGTTCTGTTGAATTCATTAAATTATCTGCATTAGTTATAAGTAAGTGTATATTGTTTTAGTTAATTAACTAAAAATCAATCTATATTAACATTTAGCATGCGTTTGCAAATAGACTCTAATAGAGTTTCTATAAAAATGCTAGGGTCTGTTAACATTGGGTTAGTATAAACGAAAGAAGAGGGAAGCTAGAAAAATCTGCGCAAATATGAGCCGAATAGTCGCTCTCAAACGAGGATTTGCGCAGATTTTTACCAATTATACTCTTTTTGCAGTACAGCAATCCAATAATGAAATGGACCCTAATCCTGAATTAAATATAATAACTATCCATTATAAAGTTTAACATGCTAAAATATGACCTCTTTATGATCGCATCAACGGTGAGAGTTTCATGGATACAATCCAAATTCGTGGCGCACGAACACATAATTTAAAAAATATTGACCTAGATTTACCTCGTGATAAGTTAATTGTCATCACGGGGCTTTCGGGTTCGGGTAAGTCATCTTTAGCTTTTGATACCTTGTATGCCGAAGGTCAGCGACGCTATGTGGAATCATTATCGGCCTATGCTAGACAGTTCTTGTCCATGATGGAAAAACCTGATGTGGATAGTATTGAAGGATTATCTCCGGCCATTTCTATAGAGCAAAAGTCAACCTCACATAACCCCCGTTCAACCGTGGGTACCGTAACCGAAATCCATGATTATTTACGCTTGTTATTTGCCAGAGTAGGTGAGCCCTGCTGTCCTCAGCACGGTACGGTACTGCAGGCGCAGACTGTAAGCCAGATGGTTGATACGGTACTTGCGTTGCCCGTCGATACCAAAGTAATGATTATGGCGCCGGTGGTGCGTGGCCGTAAGGGTGAGCATCTTCAGTTATTACAGGATTTACGCCGCCAGGGCTATATTCGAGCACGTATTAACGGTGATGTGATAGAGCTTGATCAATCGCCTAAATTAGAACTGCATAAAAAACATACCATTGAAGTGATCATTGATAGAATTAAAGTTCGCCCCGATTTACAACAACGCTTGGCCGAGTCATTTGAAACCGCTTTACACTTAGCCGAGGGACTCGCGAGTATAACTCTCTTGGATGAGCCAGTTGATAAAGAGCGCGTATTTTCGGCAAAATTTGCTTGTCCGGAATGTGGTTATAGTATTGCAGAGCTTGAACCTAGGCTGTTTTCTTTTAATAATCCGGCAGGCGCTTGCCCGAGCTGCGATGGTTTAGGAATTAAGCAGATCTTCGATCCTGAACGCATCGTGGAAGATTCTTCTTTAAGTATCGCAGCGGGTGCTGTGCGAGGTTGGGATAGGCGTAGTACCTATTATTATCAAATGTTGTGTTCGGTCGCTAAACACTATGGTTTTTCCGTGGAGAAACCCTTTGCAGAATTAGAGGAAAAATACCAACAGGCCGTTTTATTCGGTAGTGGTACCGATATTATTGCCTTTAAATATACCAGCGAGCAGGGTACCGAATTTAATAAGAAAAGGCCGTTTGAGGGGGTTATTCCTCATTTGGAGCGCCGTTATAGGGAAACAGAATCGCAGGCCGTGCGTGAAGAACTTGCAAAATATTTAACCCTGAAAGCCTGTGGCTCCTGTAATGGTACACGCTTACGTGTGGAAGCCTGTCATGTATTTGTTAATAATAAAAACTTACCTTCTATCAGTTCCCTTTCTATTAAAGAGGCTCTAAACTTTTT
>JAQSXL010000021.1 GCA_029256685.1 Gammaproteobacteria bacterium
CCGTGGTTGCCCTTTTAAGAGGCTTATCCGATCCACTCTATGGTTTGTCAATGGGACAAACTGCTGAGAAAGTGGCCTACCAATTTGGCATTACGCGTGAAGCCATGGATGCATACTCTTTACGCAGTCATCAACGTATTGCAGCAGCCATAGATAAGGGTTACATGACGGAAATAGCGCCACTTTATGGGGTTGATGGCCAATCCTATACTTTTGATGATGGAATACGCAAAGATACAACCCTAGAAAAGCTAGCTAGCTTGAAACCATTTTTTGATAAACAGTTTGGTTTGGTAACAGCCGGTAACAGTTCACAGGTTACCGATGGTGCGGCGCTACTGCTATTAGCCAGTGCAGAGGCTGTAAAGCGCTATCAACTACCCGTTTTGGGACGCATTGTCGATATGGAATGGGCGGGTGTTGATCCCACTGTTATGGGTTTGGGACCTGTGAATGCCTCTGTGCCGCTTATGCAGCGCCATCACTTAAGTGTGGACGATGTCGATTGCTGGGAAATCAATGAAGCTTTTGCCGCTCAAGTAATAGGTTGTTTAGGCGCTTTTGCCGATGAGGGCTATTGCCGTGAAAACTTCGGTTTACAAGCTGCAATGGGACAAATCGATCAAGCGCGGTTAAATATTGATGGAGGTGCTATTGCCACTGGGCATCCCGTAGGCGCTTCAGGTGCGCGTATCGTATTGCATTTATTGCATATATTAAAACGTAAACAAGCAAAACGTGGTATTGCTACAATCTGTATCGGTGGTGGCCAAGGTGGGGCAATGTTATTGGAAACTGTTAATGAGGTGCAAGCATGAGCAATAGTCAATATCAACATTGGCAAATAAATCAGGATACTGATAACGTTGTTTGGTTATACATTGATAAAGCTAATGCCTCGGCTAACACTTTTGACGCCTCGGTATTAGATGAACTGGCAGATATTTTGCAAGTTATAGCCGCAGATAAGACGGCTAAAGCGCTTATTATTGCCTCTAAAAAAAGCAGTGGATTTATTGCTGGGGCAAATATTGAAAAATTTAGTCAATTTGAGAATGAACAACAGGCACTCGCCTTTATTGAAAAAGGGCAGAAAACTTTTAAGCAATTAGCCGATTTAATTATTCCCACCGTGGCAATGATAGAAGGGTTTTGCTTAGGCGGTGGATTAGAGTTAGCGTTAGCCTGTAACTACCGGATTGCCGAAGAGAGTGCTAAAACTCGCTTGGGCTTACCAGAGGTTAAACTGGGTATTCAGCCGGGTTGGGGTGGAAGTGTACGCTTAACCCGCTTAGTTGGACCTATGGTGGCAATGGACTTAATATTATCGGGGCGAACTGTTGATGGTAAGCAAGCGGCTAAACTAGGTATAATCGATGCTGCAGTACCCAAGCGCCATTTAGAGAAAGCTGCGCGTTATTATGCCCTAACAAGGCCAGAAATGCATAAACCAGCCATTTTATCGGGTTTTGCCAATGTGCATTGGGCCCGCTATATTATCGCTAAATTGCTGCGTCGCAAAGTGGCGCAAAAAGCCAGAGCAGATCATTATCCAGCACCCTACGCCATCATTAATAATTGGGAAAAATTGGGCATAGATGATGAACAGGCTTTTACCGCCGAGGCCCACTCTATTGTTAATTTATTACAACATGATACCGCGCATAATCTGATTAAGGTGTTTTTTTTACAGGAGCGTTTAAAATCTTTAGGCAAAAGCACAGGTTTTACCGCTAAACATGTGCACGTGATCGGGGCAGGGACAATGGGGGGCGATATTGCGGCCTGGTGTGCATTGCAAGGGTATAGGGTGACCCTGCAAGACCGCGAGCCCAAATTTATTGCCCCGGCTATCAAACGGGCCTTTGGACTTTATAGTAAACGGCTTAAAAAACCCCGGTTAATTCAAGAAGCAATGGACCGGCTGATGCCAGATGTTAACGGCATGGGTATTGGTAAAGCCGATATTATTATTGAAGCTATTTATGAAAATCTCGAAGCTAAACAGAGCTTATTTAAAGCCTTAGAGCAGCAGGCTAAACCTACTGCAATTTTGGCTACCAATACCTCGAGTATTCCATTGGATGAGATTAACGTGGTACTACAAACGCCAGGACGCTTAGTGGGTATACATTTCTTTAATCCAGTTGCGATGATGCCTTTGGTTGAGGTGGTACAGGGCAATCAGTCCGATCCCATGACGGTTAAACAGGCCTTAGCATTTGTTAAAGCTATTGATAGATATCCATTGCCTGTGAAAAGCAGCCCCGGTTTTTTAGTGAATCGTATTTTAATGCCTTATCTGATGGAAAGTATGATCTTACTGCAAGAGGGTGTAGCAGCCGAAGCCATTGATAAAGCTGCCGTAGATTTTGGTATGCCCATGGGCCCGATTGAGTTAGCCGATACGGTAGGCTTGGATGTATGCTTGTCCGTTGCCGATAATTTAGCTAAACACTATGGGGGGGAAGTGCCACAGAAACTTCGTCAAATGGTGGAGCAAAAACACTGGGGTAAGAAGACTAATCAAGGTTTTTATCATTATAAAAATGGTAAGGCCGTGCGTCAGAAATTAGGCGTGTCTGCAACAGAAACCAGTCAAATAGCCGATCGATTAATTTTGCGCATGTTAAATGAAGCGGTGGCTTGTTTACGCGAGCAGGTTATAGCAGATATCGAGCTGTTAGATGCTGGCATGATTTTTGGTACGGGCTTTGCGCCATTTCGTGGTGGGCCAATTCACTATGCTAAACAACGGGGGGTTCAGGCTACGATTCTAAGGCTTGAGGAACTGCAGAAACAATATGGAGAGCGTTTTAAACCCGACGAGGCTTGGCAAAAGCTAACAGATGTGTAAAAAGTTTTTATGAAGTTACCAGCAGACAAACAACCCATATTGCGTGTGGCCACGCGCAATATGGATGCAAATCCCAATGGGGATATCTATTGTTATGGGCCGTTTTTTCACTATATAATCCACCTCACTTATATTTCTAATGTTTTACAATGTATTATGAAAATGAAAAAGCAATTTCTATTAATTACTACCGCAATTACGCTAACCGCTGCGCAGATTAGCTATGGCCTGAAATTTCAATTACCGGCGCCAGGCTGCGATATAGTGGGCCATTTATCATCCGTAGAAATTCAACCCAGTGATAATCTAGGTCTAATTGGCCGCAAACGTGATATAGGTTATTTTGAAATGCGCGAAGCTAATCCTCATCTAGACGAGGGGTTGATGGAAATCGGAAGTAATATTTTAATTCCAGCCCAATTTATTCTTCCTGCTGCTCCACGTAAAGGTATTGTGGTTAATCTTGCTGAAATGCGAATGTACTATTATCCTGAAAATGGCAAAGAGGTTTATACCTATCCGGTGGGGATTGGTCGCGTGGCTTGGCAAACACCGGAAGGAACGGGTAAAATTACGGCTAAAGTTAAGGATCCAACCTGGTATGCGCCTAAGTCCATCCGTGAAGATAGGGCAAAAGACGGTGTGATTATACCTGCTATCGTTAAACCTGGGCCAGATAATCCACTGGGGCGTTATAAAATGAGCTTAAGTTTTCCTGGTTATTTGATTCATAGCACTAATCTGCCAGAGGGGGTAGGTATGCGTAGTAGTTCCGGTTGTATTCGCATGTTACCCGCCGATGCCGAACAGTTATTTAATATGGTCAATATAGGGACAACGGTAACGATAGTGAATCAACCCTATAAAGCTGGCTGGTCAGGTCATCACCTTTACTTGGAAGCCCATTCACCTCTAGAAGAGCAGGATGATAAGAACAGTGATTTAAATCTTACGCCTATGGTTAAAGCAATTTCCGAACAAGTGAACCATAAATTGACTAAAGTTAATTGGAAAGAGGCTCAAGCCATTGCCGAGGAAGAACTTGGCATTCCTGCTTTGATAGGCAATTTAACCGTTAATCAAATGGTAACAACGTATGGATAAGAAACTCCTTGATATCCTGGTTTGCCCCCTGTGTAAGGGTAGGCTTATCTATGTTAAAATGAACAAAGAGCTAGTTTGCCGCTTTGATAAATTGGCTTTTGCCATTAAAGATGAAATACCCGTGATGCTAGCGGATGAAGCACGTGCAGTATCTCTAGATGAATTGGAAAAACTGGGCAAATGAAATTTCAGGTCTTTATTCCCGCCCGCTATGCGTCAACCCGCTTGCCGGGTAAAATGCTAGCGGATATTCATGGTAAGCCGCTGATCCAACACACCTATGAACGTGCAGTAGCGAGCGGAGCCGCTCGGGTTGTCATTGCTACCGATAATTCTGAAATTCAAGCTATTTGTGTTAAGTTTGGTGCCGAAGTATGTATGACAGCTGCAGCGCATACTACGGGCACCGATAGAATTGCCGAGGCCGCAAGAATCCTGGGGTTGGCCGAGGATAATTTAATCGTTAATTTACAAGGGGATGAACCTGGAATGCCGCCCGAGTTTTTACAGCAGCTGGCGCGGGCGTTAGCAGAAAAACCTCGGCTTGAAATGGCAACGGTGTGTGTACCTATAAATTCGCTAGAAGAAATTTTTGATCCCAATATAGTTAAAGCGGTGCTAGATCAAGCGGGTAACGCCTTGTATTTTAGCCGGGCGCCCATTCCTTGGGATAGAAATGGCTTTGGTGTTGAGCCAAAAATAACCTCTAATACATCACCTTATTATAGGCATCTGGGCTTATATGCCTTTCGCAATCAATTTTTGCAGCAGTTTGTTGGTTGGCAACCGGCGCCGATTGAAAAAATAGAACTGCTTGAGCAATTAAGAGCGCTTTATTACGGGGCACGTATTCACGTGACGGTATTTAATAGGCAACCACCCGTTGGTGTAGATACTCTTGAAGATTTACAACAGGTAAAAAAGGCATTAAAGCAGAGTTATTAAGGCGCAAGATAAAATTTAGGTTATAAGTCTTTGTCTTCTGGTCTTGCTAATAAGTTAGGCTAGAATTTTTTTTAGATGCATGATATGTTAAAATGGTTAGAATTATAAATAAAACTTGCCGTATCTATAAATAATATTTATATTACCCCAATAATCCGCTACGCCTAATTTTTAATAAAATAAATGTTTATACTATCCTTGTGACTAGCCTGCTAGCAGTTAAGATATTGAAAGGTAAAAATAAATGGCTAAAAAAAACGATATTACACCACCAAACAATGTCAAGGATACCGACTTGTATGAAGAGAATGTTTTGCAGGGAATTAGTTTAAAAAAGGCCGAATGTGGTGGCGAAAATCTTATCAAAATCCTACGTTTTTTTCTAAGTAAATGTGTGAGTCGAATCGATCTTTTATTGGGCGATCTAGGTTGGGTTTTTACCTACGCCATGTATGAACTTGAAGACTCGTCCGTTCTGAAACTGCAAAAGGCAGATGAGGATGAGCAAGTTGTTGAGTTGCTGGATTGTACCTATTTGTTTGAAACCTATGGTGAAAGAGCAAGGCAACTAGGCAATGACTGGGAAAAAGCTAATTCAAAATTACATCAAAGTAAAAGTGAAAGTAATAGTCATAGTAAAAGTAAAATTAACCCCATTAGAGCCAGTAAAGTTGCAGAAACATATTCAGAAACCTTTAAGCATGTAAAGTCTTTTCTAACTACTATTTATCTTAGTAAGTCTAAGGATGAATGGGTGAGAAAGTTTAAACAAGCTATTGGTAAAAATGCGAACGAGTTTATATCCCGCAATGAAAAACTGATTTCAGATGAACTATTTGCATTGCAGCTATCAAAAGCTCATTCTCTTTATGAGGCTATTATCATTGCAACCTTAGCCATTGAATTAAAGTCTAGCTTTTTTTCTTATCCAGATACGGATTTATCTTTTATTGGTCCGATCAAAAACCTGCTGCAAGATCAGAATGAGCTTGAAAAATTAGAACCTCTTATTAAACACCTAAAGCAAAATAATAGCGCGTATGAAAACGTTGAATTTAAAGATGTAAATATACTTAATCCTTTCTGTTATAAACTTCCATCAGCTCACAGCTTAACAGGAAGTCCAAAAAAAGAGCAAGTTCTAGCAGTTCAATCATCGGTAAGTAGTAAGAACGAAGAAAAGAAAAAATCGGCTAGACAGTTGTTCCCTTCCTTTAATGAGGACCCTGAAGCTCATCTATCTATGCGAACGATAACAAAAAACAGTCATTCAGCCAATATTAATGATGGTAATTTAAAAATTAGTCAGCCACCTTCTCCAGGAACCATCAAAAGAGGGATTATAGAAACCCAGCAAGTACTGGAGAAGCAAGTTTTTTTCATTAATGAATTTTTAAACCATCTGCAAAAATCTATTGATCATTCGCAGAGCGCAAGTAATTATAGTCGTCATCAAACTTCATTTTTCACACCAGTTAATGATACCCAGGAACCTGCTAGCTTATCTCAGAAAACAGATAGAGATACACAAACTTATGAGTCTACGGAAGAAATAGAGTTGCCGGACAATGTAAGTTTGCTACCCTCACCTTGATAATTCATTGTTAAGGGGTATGAGTAAGGTGATTTGAGTGCCGTTATTAACTTCGCTCTCAATATCTATTCTACCCTTTAGGTCGGCTATGAATTTTTTGACTATCCATAGGCCTAAGCCTGTGCCTGGATAAACCCCTTGATTGGAGGGAGTTAGGCGGGTAAATTTATCGAAGACTAGCTTTAATTTATCATTTGGAATGCCAATACCCGTGTCTTTGACCAATATTTTTAATGCCTTACCTTGCGGGGTAGGGCAGACACTTAAACTAATTTTTACCTGTCCATTATGCGTAAATTTGATGGCATTACCTACTAAATTTAATAAAATGCGGTGAAGACGTTGTTTATCCAAAGTAACAGTGGTAGGCACAAGCGCATGAGTATCTGCTATAAGCTGAATGTTTTTTTGGTTAACTTGCGCTTGAAATAATTCTTGTATTTCTACAATAAGTTGACGTATATCAAAATCGCTATAGTTAATAGGAAGCCCTTTTTCAATATAGGCAATGTCTATTATTTCATTGAGTAAGGCGATTAGTCGTCTTGCGGATTTTAAAATATCATGTAAATTTTGTTTTTTAATAGGGTCAGTTTCTTGCAGATGTAGAATTTGGGTATAGCCTAAAATACCATTAAGTGGAGTTCGGATATCATGACTCATATTCATTAAGAAATCCGTTTTAGTTTGGTTTGCCTGTTCTGCAATTTCTTTAGATTTTTGTAACTCTTCCTCCATAAGCTTACGTTCTGTTATTTCAACGGTTAAGCCAAATAAGCCAATAATTTCACCTGTTTTTGTAACCAAAGGATTCTTATACGACAAAAAGGTTCTTATTTTACCATCAAACTCGGCTGTTTCTTCGAATACTTGGCGCTTGCCGGTTGCCATGATTTTTAAATCATTTTGCCGGACTTTATCGGCAATAGATGGATCCCAACCTAAAAGTTTGACGACATCATACATGCTTTTACCTATTAACTCTGTCTTATTTTTAAGGCCGAAACTTTTTGCTTGCTGGTCATTACAACCTATCACAATGCTATTTTTATCTATCCAATAAAGATGTTGAGGGATATTGTCTAAAATATTATCAAGATAGGTGTTTGCCCAATAATGTTGATTTTCAACAATCTCTTTATCGCGCCTTATTTGACGTTCCTGCTTTATACGGTTGGTAATGTCAAGAGATATGCCGATTAGCCCTATAACTTCTTTTTGCTGATTATGAAAGGGCGCTTTACAGGTTAAATAAATGGCTTCTTCTCCCTGATTATCAATACCTATTTGTTCTACAATTTCTGCCGAATCTAAATTCATAATAGTTTGATCGATGTTATCGACGTGGTTAGCATTTTTTGGATCTAGATCATAGATGGTTTTACCTATGAACTCATCGGCAGAGGACAAGTCAAATAATTTTAAGATAGCATTATTGCAGCCTTGATAGATGCCTTCACGGTTTTTCCAATAGATAAGAGCCGGTAACTCATTGAGAATATTTTTTAATTGAGTGACTTCTGTTTCCAATTGCTTAACTTTAGCACGTAGATTAAGCAGCTCTTGTCTCTCATTCGCTGTTAACTCAACTTTTTTCAAGATGATCTCTACCAAAATAATACTTTAGAAATAATAGAATAATAAAAACATTGTAAATATACCTTACCAAACTTATAAATCATATGGTATTTATTCAACCATTGTAAAATTTTTCTAGAAAATATTTGGAATGATAAGAGTTATTGATGTATTGCGGCCTATAGCAAAAATAGAGTAAATATTTTACTAAATAGTTTGAGCTTATTTAACTTATTTGTAAACCCGGACTGGTGTTAGCGGTAAAGTAATGAATATTTTGTTGATTAAGCCAGTGCTGAAAGTTTATTAAATTTTGCTGTTTTACTAAACACAAAATAACATCGGCACCCAAGGCACCACAACCTTTTGCGGCTGAAACATAAGGTAATTGATTGAGATTTGCTAAGAGTTCTTGAGTAGTTGTAGCAACAAATTGGTAAGTAGCTAGGATATTGGCATAGTTATTGATAGCTTGTAAAAAATTTACTTCATTCGCTAGGCTTAAACTTTGATAAGCCTCTGCTAAAATCGTCGAAAATGGCTCATAAGATATATTGGTCAATTGTTTTAAATGTTCATGCGTAGCAATTTTAACGCCTGTGCGTAGCAATAACAGCTGTAAATTGGGAAAAGGCCATTCCAGGATTTTTGCCTCGTTGTTAGATTTATCAAACCAGGTAATATGTCCATAGAGTTGACCCATAATATCAGCACCACTAGGTGCAATACCAATACCGTTCCAAGCATAGTTTAGATAAGTTGCTAACAAGGTTGAGCGAAATTCGGGCAATTGCGAATTTGTTAATTGTAATAGTGGCTTAACTCCTTCTGCGAGATTTTTGCCAAATTGTTGTAGCGTTTGATAAAAACAATAAACCATTAAAAATTGGGCGCTTGAGGCACCAAACCCACCTTGTTTTTGATGAGGATCAATAAAATTTAACCGATAGGATTTGAAAATGGCTTGATTATCTTTAATAAATCGCCCCGCTGGGCTTTGAGTTTCAATTCCTTGGACGTTAAAGTGATGAGTTTGTTCAATTTGTAGCTCAAAGCGAGGTTCGGTATTTAATACCAGGGCAGGGCAGCCAACAAGAGCGGCATATTCGCCAAGCAAGAAGGTTTTGCTGGGAGCCGATATAGCTAGTTTCATAAAACCGCAGATTTTGCTGTAGCAGTATTTAAGGCGCGCAATTCGTCTAACACTTCTATTGCATGGCTTAATGATACCCGTTTAGTAAGCTGAAGGGTTTCTTCCAACTTACGCTGTACATAGGGGACCTCATGAGCTTGTGCGCCTGCACCCAAGGTAAGATTGGTAATGTGCAACTTCATATGGCCTTGAATGATACCCACGGTTGAAAGAGCGGTGAGGGCACCCAGGTTTTGTACGAGTCCCACAGCGGCAACAATGCGGGAGAGATGGTTAGCATTAACAGCGCCTAGCATATTAAGGCACAGGATAGCCGTAGGATGTAACTTAGTAACACCACCCACAATCCCTACTGCAATAGGCGCTTCAAATACCCCAATTAATTTTTTACCATCAAACGTCCACTCAGTAATAGAACGATATTGACCCGAGCGGGCAGCATAAGCGTGTACACCTGCTTCGACAGCGCGCCAATCATTACCCGTTGCAATCAAAATCGGATCAATGCCATTTAATACACCTTTATTGTTGGTAGCGGCTCGATAGGGATCGTATTGAGCAAATAAAGAACTCTCGGCAATGGCTTCAGCTAGGACAGGGTCCACATTGCGTAATATGACCTTAGCCCGCGTTAGTTTGGTGTCATTTAAGTTAGAAAGAATGCACATGGTGACTTTTTCACCCGTGAGGATTTGTATGGGTTCTTTTAAATATTCACAAATTTGGTTAATAATATTGGCACCCATGGCATCACAGGTATTAACCTGCACGTGCAGTACAGCCATATTAAAACCATCCGCTCGTGGTATTTTGCGAATAATAAGGTCAGTTATTCCGCCGCCACGGCTTACTAAGCCATGTGCAACATCTCGATTAGCTGCCTGAATAAAATCGGCTTTATGCATTAAGATAGCCTTTTCAAAGGCAACAAAATCTTTTACCTTGGCCAGCTGAATTTGACCGATACTATCACTGCCAATAGTTTCTGTAGTAATTTCTCCATGGTTTTTAATCCATTTGGCCGTTTTGCTCACCGCGGCAATAATAGAGGTTTCTTCAACGGCCATGGGTACGGCATAATCTTTACCATCAATGCATAAATTTGCGGCAATCCCTAAGGGTAACTGAAAGTAGCCAATAACGTTTTCAATGAATTTTTCGGCTAAATCGGTTGGCAAACCAGCAGTTTGATTTAAATATTTTACGTCATCTGCGGTTAATGCGCCCATCTTAACCAGACGGTCTAGCCTTTCTTGTTTAGCTAATTTTGAAAAACCTTCAAATAATTCACTTATTTGCTGGGTTGCCATACTATGTTCTCCTGCAGGGTCGCAATATCTTTGCAGCCAGTACAAAACAAGGCGGTTTTAAGCTCAAATTCATAAAGCTCCATTTGCTTTAACACGGCTTCAATACCTTGTAAAGCGCTTTCCATCATGGGCTTGGCAAAACCGATAACCTGCGCGCCAAGTGCTAATAATTTAGCTGCATCTAAGCCGCTTCTAACGCCACCCGAGGCCCAAATTGCATAATCGGGTGTTAAACTAACGGCATCGAGTAAGGATTGAACCGTACTAATGCCCCAATTTTTAAAGACTTGTGCCGCCTTAAAGCGTTGAGATTGTGGTTCGTTACGTAACCCTTCGATTCTACCCCAGTGAGTACCGCCAAAGCCACTAATATCAACGGCAGATACCCCTAAATTATTGAGCCTTAACAAGGTTTGTTTAGAAAAACCGCAGCCGGTTTCTTTAATAATGATTGGAATAGGGAGTTCACGGCATAAGCGTTCTATGGCTTGGTAACTACCTTTAAAATGAGGAGTGCCTTCTGCTTGCAGAACTTCCTGTAAGGGATTGGTGTGAACAATCATCGCTTCTGCCGCCAGTGAATCGGCTAGTCTTTGAATTTGTGCACTCGGCGTGAGGATTAATTGGGTTAAGCCAATGTTCCCTAGTAATTTTGCTTGTGGGGCCAATTTGCGAATGGCTTGCCATTCTTTAGCCGCTTCGTTCTCAAATAATTGACGTCGTTGCGAACCAACCCCCATTAGCCAGCCACGCTGCTGGCAGGCAATTGCCAGGGTTTCATTAATTTTAACGGCGGCATCATGGCCAGCTGTCATTGAGCTTACTAAAAAAGGGGTTGCTATTGACTGATTAAATAATTGACTTGAAATGTCAACCTTAGAAAAGTCTAAATCGGGAATGGCTTCATGAATGAGCTGAATGCTATCAAGCCCACTAAAGCCATTAGCTTGCGTGCTATCATCGAGTGCTAATCGGATGTGTTCCTGCTTGCGCTGGGTAAATTGTTGGGTATTTTCAATCATGTCTGCATTGTAGCATAAGTTTATATATAGTAAGTATTAAAATAAGAGTTTGCTCATCTCCTTAAGTATTTACCCTATAGGGCTTAGCCTAAACTATAGTGAGCCTTAACCCTTCAACTATCGCTTTATTTAGGTAGAGTAAATTTTTTTTGATATTTTACTTGCGTCCATTTAAATATCCCGATATACTTGTTCACATATTGCGGGGTGGAGCAGCCTGGTAGCTCGTCGGGCTCATAACCCGAAGGTCGTTGGTTCAAATCCAGCCCCCGCTACCAAATTATAGCCTGCAGCGTTGCGGGCTTTTTCAATTTTATCGGTAACTTATTTTTTACTACCTCTTGATCTGTGACGTTTTTTTGTCAATTTTTTAATTGCTCTAGCCGTTGCATCAGTTTTGCGTAAACCTATGTAAATTAACAGATTATGCAGTTATGCACCTGATTCATAAAGGACAAAGTCAATATGCAAGTGTACATAGAAATACACGAGCACCAAATCAACGTACTTGTGCCAAGTTTTTAAATACACCAGTAAAAATTTTAGCCAGAAGAATTTTACAGCGCGACCTTTTGATGCGTTTGGATTACCGGGCCGAACCCGGTAATCCGGTTAGCCTTAATTCTTTTTAAGAGAATTACCCAAGTTAACAGAATTATCCAAGGTTAAATCTAATAAAGGACTTATGTCCGCTGAATCTGAGCTATTTGCGGAAATCGGAGATGGTTTAGCAAACAAGGTTTGCTTCATTAGCACCGATTCGTTAGTGGCACCCTGTTGATTTTTTATCAATTGATTGGATTGTAAAGGCAATAGCTGAAGTACTTTCATCAATTGCTCTTCTAAATTTTTTATCTGCATAGCCTGGGCGCTTACCGTTTGTTCCAAAGATATTAGCCTTTGCTGTTGATAAGCCGCACCTTCATTTTTGATGAATTCGCCGGTTGCAATATCACCATTTTTCATAGCAATATCGATATTTTTTATCTGCATAGCCTGGGCGTTTACCGTTTGCTCCAAGGATATTAGCCTTCGCTGTTGATAAGCCGTACCTTCATTTTTGATGAATTCGCCGGTTGCAATATCACCATTTTTCATAGCAATATCGATAGCCGTTAATTGTTGATTGTTGACCGCCAGGTAATTAATGCCTTTATTAATTAAATATTTTATTAAACTGGTATTACCAAGCTGAGCGGCTATATGAAGCGCTGTATTATTATCTCCATCGATAGAGTTTATGGACGCAGACTTATTTAATAAACATTGTGCTACCGCCATCTTGTTGTTAGTTATAGCATAGTAGAGAGGCGTTCTATTCGCGGTATCCCTTTCGTTGGGATTCACCTGATTTATGAGAAGTAATGTAGTTGCATAAACATTACCGCACTGGGCGGCAAAGTGGATGGGTTTGAAGCGCTGCAATTCTTGGACGTTATCTTTGCTGTCGGTTAACTTAATCAGCTTATCTAATTCGTGCAGGTTATTTTCTAGCCTTTGTTTAAAGACTGAATTATCAAGCTTATCCATATCCTCAATAGTGAAGGTATCGGTTAGCTTAATTAACGGCGCTATATCTTTATCAAGCGCTAAAAGTGCATAATCAATCTTATGTGGCTCTTTATTTTTTAAGGTTTCAGTAAATTTTTTTGCTTGTGAATTTCTATCGGTTTTTAATTGAACGAGCTTGTCTCGTACTTGCTTAGCCGACGCGTTTAATTTATCGGTGAAGGCAGTTAATAAGGCAATTTGTTCATTGATACCCGCAAGCACCGCTCGCTCTGTGGCCAGTTGTTGTTCGATAACAGCAAGATTTGCTATTTCATCGATGCCCTTTTGTGATACGTCAATGTTACGAGATCGATCAAATTTATAAACACCATACCTATAATAAAGCTGAGAAGTGATATTAAATTCTTCACAAATAGCTATATAAAGTTCTCTAAAATTCCTATTATATATATTGTTTGGACCGCTTAAAATTTCTCTCCTACGCTGATAATCAGAGCAATTTCTGGCACGCTCATCGCGATCTTTGTCTGATTTCTCAGATTCACGCAGATAATATTGTAATTGATTTAAACGAGATAGCTTGTATTCTATGGGCTTGATAATTTCAGCGCAATTATTCTTTCGCTTAACATCTTCAGCATGTTTTATGCTTAATTTTTGAAGGTAGATCTGGATTTTGCTGAGCTTTTGTTCGGCTTCATTGATTTTTTCATCAAGCTGTTCACCCTTTGATTTAATTTTAGTGCGTTGGGTATCTTTAAAAGCTAGGGTTTCATGAATATTGGCGCCCTTTGTGACCAGCAAATTCATGGCGGCATTGTGTCCATGAGCGATAGCCCAAAATAAAGGCGATCGGCCACTTTTACCTTTAGTGTCAATCTTAATGCCTAAGTTTAAAATGGTTTCTATTAATTCTATCTCGCCATTTTTAGCCGCATCGATTAATTCTTTTTCAAAAGCTGGGCGGTTTATGTCCACCAGCTGGCAAATCTGGCTTTTTAATTTTCGGTTTGGTACTAAATGTTTATGCTCCAGAACTTCATTAGTGTTAGGGCTGGTATTATGCTCGGTTAGCCATTTCTGAATATCTCTTCTCTCGTAAGTTTCGCCATCGGCAGTAAAAACCGGATCGGTCATGAGTTCACCGGTGATAGAACAAATAAAATCTTCAGGAATTGTGATTGAATTAAAAGGCATACGTTATCTCCTATAAAATATATGATGATTGATAAACCTGAATTTTTTTAAGGCTCTTCCTATAAAACTTCCACTGTGATCGCATAAACTAAGCTGTTTTAGCAGGAGTGGTAAGTATCCGGATTATAAACAGCCATATCAAGTTTTATTAGACTGCTTATTCGAAACTCATGCGGCGCTCTCCAAATTATAAATGGCTGTAATAGACTCCTTAAATAGCCGAAAATCATGATAATTAGAACTAGCAACGGCCGCGCAAATTATCTATGAGCCTTTATTCACCACAAGTTGGCTTTTTAAAGTATGCCTTTTTTCTTATCGGAGTAATAGTGCTTTTGTCCGAATAAGGCAAAGTCTACTATGAGTTAAAGTGGGAGAATCTGGTTAATCTACAGAATTTTTAACAGCTAGGATAAAAAAGAGCGTAAAATAATAAGTTAGGCATACTTAACTAAGTGAGATTAATGATGGGTATCATTCCTTTATTGACGATTATACTGCTTGTTTTATACGTGCTGGGTAAAGTTTCCTTAGAAATTGTGTTTGTGCCAATCATTATATGGCTAGTATTTGCGATTGTTAACCATCTAATGGGTAGCACTCATTGGCGTAGGTGGTGGTGAGCCATGTATAAATAACCCAAGACTTTTTTAAAGATAAGTGGTTTTATTGAAACTGTCTTAGAGCCAATATAGTAACCACCGATTCTCGTGGGAACATATTCTTGATTTTATTTGGTTTTCGCGTTATCATTTTTTCATCAATAACAAGCAGGGTAATATCTGTTGTTATTCTACTGCGAAATTCTATGGCCTATACATTTCCATGTAGGCTAACTTAAAACCCCTGTTCTGGGGTTTTTTATTTTATGGGCTTTAGGCCCATTTTTTGTTTTAGAAAGTAGATAATTATGGCATTTGACAACAAGCAACTACAAAAAATACTTACTTCCGCGGTGCAGGCGTTGGGTTATGATTTATGGGGTTTTGAGCTTAGCACGGGCGGTAAACGGTTACTTATCCGGGTTTATATTGATGCTGCAAAGGGTATTTCGGTTGATGACTGTGCCTTAGCTAGTAGGCAAATCAATGCGATGCTAGAAGTGGATATGCCCGATTTGAGTGATTATATTTTAGAGGTTTCATCGCCCGGTATGGATAGGCCCTTATTTACCTTAGCGCAATATACCAGATACCTTGGAGAAACCATGCAAATTCGTACAGGACAAATGTATGAGGGTAGGCGTAATTTCACGGGTACATTAGAAGCCATAACTGAAGATAAAGGCATTGTGCTAAAGGTTGATGAACAACAATATCATTTGAGTTTTGCTGATATTGAAAAAGCCAAATTGTTGCCAAAAATTTTGATTAATCGAAAATCATAGGTGAGGTTGCAGATGAGTAAAGAAATTTTATTAATGGTCGATGTCATTGCTAATGAAAAGGATGTAGATAAAGAAACGGTCTTTGAAGCAATTGAGATTGCGCTTGCCACTGCAACTAAACGTCGTGCAAATGATGATAATTCAGATATCCAAGTAAGCATTGACAGACAAACCGGAGAATATACCACCGTTCGCCGTTGGCATGTCATCGAAGGTGAGCCGGAGGATCCGGACTTACAATTAAGTCTTGAACAAGCTAATAAGCGTAAACCAGGCGTTAAGCTAGGCGAGGTCTTTGAAGAGCCAGTAGAATCGGTTGTGTTTGGGCGCATCGCAGCACAAATTGCTAAACAAGTTATTCTGCAAAAAGTGCGGGAAGCTAAACGTCTCAATATTGCTAAAAGCTACCAAGAACGTCTTGGCCAACTCATAGTCGGCTCAATAAAGCGAGTGACTCGTGAATTTGCTATCGTTGACCTGGGTGATAATGCCGAGGCTCTTTTACCACGTGAAGAAATGATCCCGCGTGAGGCCTTTAGGGTTGGGGATAGAATAAAAGCTTATCTCTACGATGTTCGTCCTGAGGCCAAAGGCCCCCAAATTTTTATCAGTAGAGCTAGGCCTGAAATGCTGATAGAGCTATTTAAGATAGAAGTTCCCGAAATTGCGGAAGAAGTCATTGAAATTAAAGGCGCCGCGCGTGATCCGGGGCTTCGTGCCAAATTGGCTGTTAAAACTAATGATAGACGGATTGATCCAATCGGTGCTTGTATTGGTATGCGAGGCTCACGTGTGCAAGCCGTTTCCAGTGAATTGGCCGAAGAGCGCGTTGATATTGTTTTGTGGGACGATAACCCCGCGCAATTTGTCATAAATGCTATGGCGCCGGCTGAAGTGGCATCTATCGTTGTCGATGAAGATAATCATTCAATGGATATCGCAGTTGAAGAGGCGCAATTGTCCCAAGCAATTGGCCGTAATGGACAAAACATTCGTCTAGCCAGTACCTTAACGGGTTGGATACTTAACATAATGAGTGTTGCGGAGGCAGAAGAGAAGCAGCAGGCTGAAACAGCCAATTTGCAACAAGTTTTTGTTGAGCAGCTTGGGGTAGATGAGGATATAGCCGATATCTTAGCTCAAGAAGGTTTTACTAGCGTTGAGGAAATTGCCTATGTTCCCGTCCAAGAGCTATTGGCAATAGAGGATTTTGATGATGATATCGTACAAGAGCTACGTATTCGTGCTCAGGATGCATTATTAATGAAGGCATTTGCTACCGAGGATCAAATAACCAATGCAGTACCGGCAGATGACCTAATCAAGATGGATGGGATGACTGAACATTTAGCTAAGATTCTGGCGAGTCATAAAATTGTAACTCGCGATGACTTAGCAGAACTTTCAGTTGATGAATTAATGGCGATTAAGGAAGCTGGTTTGAATGAGAAAAAAGCAGCACAACTTATTATGACTGCCCGTGCCCCTTGGTTTGAAAATACCGAGCAAGGTAAATAACAAGGGCTTATATTTAAGAGGGGTTTCACTATGGCAGATATAACTGTAAAACAACTAGCAACCATTTATAAGATACCCGTTGACCATTTGGTTAACCAGTTCAAAGAGGCTGGGATAGCAATTTCGGGACCAGAGCATATTATTAGTGATGAACAACGGCATTTGTTCATGAGTCACTTACAAAAAAGTCATGCCTCGCAGTTAACTGCAAGACCCGATCGAGTTACGTTAAAACGTAAACGTGTTGAAGCTCTAGAGGTTGAGGTAGAGGATCAAAGCCAGGCAGGTCAAGGTAGATTAAAAAAACCAAAGATCGTTAAAAAAGTTGTTAATGTAGAATTCCGCAAAAAGCGTACGTATGTTAAGCGTAGCAGCATAGAATCCGATCAAGAGCCAGAGGAATCAGCTGTGTTGACTGCCGAAATGAATGATACCCATGAACCCATGGTTGAATCCGTGGTAACAGAAGTTAATACTGTAGCAACAGAGATTCCAGAATCTATTCCTGAAACGTCCGAAAATATTGCCGAATCGACCAAGACCGGGACAGAGCCAGCGTCCGAGCCGGTAGTTGAAGCTGCTGCTCCCGTGAGCGTAGCCGCCCCAAAAAGTCCCGATGAAGCCAATAAAGCTAAAGAAAAGCCTAAGGATGGTTATCGTAAAAAGGATAAGCAAAAGCCTGGACGCTTCCATACAGCGGAAGAAGGGGGAGATAAACTTAACCGTAAAGACAGACGCTCGGGTGAAACTTATAGCTCTAAAAAGAGAAAAGATGGTAGACGAGATCCTCATGCTATCAATGAACTGAGTAAGCATGGTTTTGCTAGACCCACTGAACCTATGATTCGTG
>JAQSXL010000022.1 GCA_029256685.1 Gammaproteobacteria bacterium
CTCGTTGGCCGTATAGGTATTGACCAGAAACTCGCTACCGGCTTTGCTGCCATCCGCCGCATAGCGCTGGGCATAAATGTCAGTGCCGGCAGCCGCTTGATCATAGCTAGTCCAGATGATGACAAAACCGCCATCCTTTACTGCGGTAACCATCGGCGTTATTTGGAAATCGATGATATAGGTATTGATCAAAAATTCGCTACCGACTTTGCTGCCGTCCGCCGTATAGCACTGGGCATAAATGTCATATGTAGAGCTGCTACTTGCTTGGTTATAGCTCTGCCAGGTGATGACAAAACCGCCATCGCTTAATGCGGTAATCGTAGTACTGGCTTGAGTATCGAGGGTATAGGTATTGACCAGAAACTCGCTACCCGCTTTTGTAATAGTCATATAAATTTCCTTGATTAGACAAGATGGGCGCTAAAGTAACAAAATTTAAAATGTTTTAAATTTGGGTAACGCTGCCTAAAAGCGATAAAAACCTATCCTCAAAGCTTATACAAGCTTTGAGGATAGTGAGTGGATACTTCATAACTGAATGTGAATGTCAGTGCCTCGCTCAGCCTTGACTTCACCAAGCTCTATATCTTTTGTATCGTCTGCTTTTGGCACTACAACGGTTAGCGGTTTTCTTCTCCAATGCGCAAATAAACCAAAACCCAAAGCGCCTGCCGCTAAGCCGACCAAACCAAGTCCTGCGGCTGCTCCCACACCGACACCGATCCCAATACCGATTTTAGCTTCTCGGCTCAAGCCACTCGTAGGCTGTGGCGTTATAGCTAAATTCACTGGCATCTGGGCACTGGCACCCTGCGGATCTTGTGCGGTTACGGTAAAATTGGCAACACCGGCTGTTAACGCAGTACCATTAAAACGTTGCGTTTTAGCATCAAAGCTTACCCAAGCTGGCAAGGCTTGACCATCCGCTTGTTGTGCCGATAAGCTCAAAGCTTCAGCCTCTGCATCAAAGAAGCTATCAGCGGCTAACGTAAAATTAAATGGTTTGCCGACCCGAACTCGTTGTTCCGGTAATGGATTAATAACGACCGGTGGCTCATTGAAAGCTATCACATTCACCCTACGGCTAGCTGGCGAGCTACTCAAACCACCATCACTCACCACAAAATCAATCACTCGGGGTTGAAGATCAGGATCAATAGCATTGCGGTTACGATAAGTGACACTACGCAGCGCTATTTGGTAATCTGAGATGAATGCCGTGCCAGTTAATGTCAATACCCCCGTTGCAGCATCGTAATTACTGCTAATATCAGCATGAGTTGCCACTGCAAGTTCATCCTCACTTGGCACAAATCCGCTGGTAATGCTTACGGTGGCACTCTTTAATCGCGCACTGTCGGCATCACTGACGATGAGATCCGTATCAATCACTGTGGCACTACCTTTGCTAATAAAACTGACGTTACCGCTGCTAGTCACAACGATGGGTGCATTATTCACCGCCACCACAATCAGCCTGCGCGTAGCCGGTGTACTGCTAGTTTCGGCATCATTGACTACAAAGCTAATGGTGCGAGCTTGGGTAATCGGATCGGGCGATAAATTCGCATAGGTCACACTGCGCAGGGCTGTTTGATAATCAGCAAGAGGAGCGGTACCGGTTAAGTTTAAAATACCGGTGGCTTCATCATAATTGCCAGTGATACCCGCTAGGTTAGTAAAGGCTAATCTATCTTCACTGGCAATAAAGCCATCGCTAATACTCACCGTGGCACCGTGTAAATCTGTGTTGTCACTATCACTCAGCGTAATGGCATTATCAATGATCGCGGGGCTAGCACCTTCAGTAAAACTGACACTATCCATACTGGTTGCAACGACCGGCGCATTATTCAGCGCCAACACTGTCAGCGTGCGCGTAGCCGGTGTACTACTTAATTGCGCATCATTAACCACAAAGCTAATAGTACGTGCTTGCGTATTCGGGTTTTGTGCTAGATTCGCATAGGTCACACTGCGCAGTGCCATTTGATAATCAACAATCCTAGCGGTACCAGTTAAGCTTAAGATACCGGTCGATTCATCATAACTACCGGTGATGCCGGGTTGAGTAGTAAAGGACAAGCTATCTTCACTGGCAAGGAACCCCCCGCTGATGCTAACCGTAGCACTTGCTAGAAATACACTATCCACATCGCTGACCGTAATCGCATTGTCAATGATGACTGAATGAGTATCTTTGGCCAGATTCACACTGCCGGTACTGGTTACAACCACAGGTGCATTATTGACCGCTATCACTTTCAACGTGCGCATCGCCGCTTCACTGCTGACGCGCACATTACTGACCACAAAGCTAATGGTGCGCGCTCGGGTATTAGGGTTTTGTGATAAGTTTCTATACGTTACACTGCGCAGCGCTGCTTGATAGTCCGCCACACTGGCAAGGCCTCGCAAAAGCAAGAGGCCGACACCGGCATGATAGCTACCCGTGATACCCCGCTGATCAATAAAGGTTAATAAATCTTCTTTAACGATATAGCCCGTTTCTAGCATGACGGTGACATAGGCAGAGGTCAAATCAGCATTATCGACATTGCTCACATTTAAGCCCGCGTCAATGATAATAGCACTGCCATTTTCAGTAAAATTGATGCTGCCACTGCTGGTAGCCACCACAGGAAGTAGGCTTGCTGGCAAGATACTTAAGCCCCAGCTTCCAGAGTTACTATTGGTAAACCCATTATTCACGACCATATTGACCGTGCGGGCTTGCATAGTTGGATTTTGAGTATTTTTATTGCGATACGTAATACTGCGTAACGCTGTTTGGTAATTAACCAAGCTTGCCGTACCGGTTAAACTCAATACACCCGTGGCCGCATTGTAACTACCGGTAATACCGGCTTGCGCAGTAAATAATAATTCGTCTTCACTGGCCACAAAACCTGAGCTAAAGCTAACAGTGGCTGAACTTAACGTTACGCTATTGGTCAATTTTAAGCCACTGTCAATGGTTACCGGTGTACCTTTTTGCGTAAAATTAAAGCTAGCCCGGCTTACACTGAGCACGGGCGTTTCAACTAACGCAAAGCGCTGAGCATAAATGTCATAGCTGGAGCTGCCACTCACTTGATTCAAACTATGCCAGCTGATCACCATACCGCCATTGCTTAGTGCGGTAATTGCAGGTCTTTGTTGTTCATCGGATATATAAGTGTTCACTAAAAATTCACTGCCCACTTTACTGCCATCTACTGTATAACGCTGAGCATAAATGTCATTGTTCAAGCTGCCACTGGCTTGGTTATTATTTTGCCAGGTAATCACAAATCCGCCATCACTTAACGCAGTAACTACCGCTCTTTGTTGAGAATCTGCCGTATAAGTATTAACTAAAAACTCATTACCCACTTTACTGCTATCTGACGCATAGCGCTGAGCATAAATGTCAAAGCTAGAGCTACCACTCACTTGGTTCAAACTCTGCCAGGTAATCACAAAACCGCCATCGCTTAATACAGTAATTGCAGGGTATTCTTGACTATTGTTGGTATAAGTATTAACTAAAAACTCATTGCCCACTTTATTGCCATCTGCCGCATAGCGTTGAGCACAAATGTCAAAGGGAGAACTACCACTTCCTTGCCTATTGCTCTCCCAGGTAATAATAAAACCACCATCGCTTAACGCGGTAATCGCAGGACCTTGCTGGCTATCCGATGTATAGGTATTGACCAGAAATACACTACCGACTTTACTGCCATTCGCCGCATAACGCTGGGCATGAATGTCATAGCTGGAAGTGCTATTCACTTGGTTAAGGCTCTGCCAGGCAATCACAAAACCGCCATCACTTAACGCGGTAATGACAGAATTCATTTGAGTATCAGAGGTAAAAGTATTGACTAAAAACTCACTGCCGACTTTACTGCCATCTGCTGCATAGCGCTGAGCATAAATGTCATAGCTGGAAGTGCTACTCACTTGGTTCAAACTCTCCCAGCTAATCACAAAACCGCCATTGCTTAACGCAATAATCGCAGAATCTTGCTGAACATCGGAGGTATAGGTATTGACTAAAAATTCATTGCCCACTTTACTACCATCCGCCGCATAACGCTGAGCATAAATATCAATGCCAGCACTCACCTGATTATTGCTAAGCCAAGTAATAACAAAACCACCATCGCTTAACGCGGTCATTGCCGATCGTTGTTGAGCATCAGAGGTATAGGTATTAACCAGAAATTCACTGCCCGCTTTTACCAGAGCCGCGTTCCCTAGCAAGATACTTAAACCCCAGTTCGTAGTGTTGCTATCGAAATATCCATTATTCACTACCATACTGACCGCACGGGCTTGCATATTTGGATTTTGGATATTTTTATTGCGATAAGTAATACTGCGTAAAGCTGTTTGGTAGTTAGCCAAGCTTGCCGTACCGGTTAAACTTAATACCCCAGTGGCAGCATTATAACTACCGGTAATACCCGCTTGCGCATTAAATAATAATTCATCTTCATTCGCCACAAATCCTGAACTAAAACTAATAGTGGCCATACTTAACGTTGCGCTATTGGTCAATGTTAAGCCACTATCAATGGTGACGGGTGCACCTTTTTGCGTAAAGCCAAATGCAGCCCGGCTTACACTGAGGATGGGCGTTTCAACTAACGCAAAGCGCTGAGCATAAATGTCATAACTGGAGCTGCCACTCACTTGGTTCAAACTATGCCAGCTGATCACCATGCCGCCATTGCTTAATGCCGTAATTGCAGGTCTTTGTTGTTCATCAGATGTATAAGTGTTCACTAAAAATTCACTGCCCACTTTACTGCCATCTACTGTATAACGCTGAGCATAAATGTCATTGTTAAAGCTGCCACTGACTTGATTATTGCTCTGCCAAGTAATCACAAAACCGCCATCGCTTAACGCAGTAATTGCCGTACTCACTTGATGATCCGTTGTATACGTATTGACTAAACACTCAATACCAACCCTACTATTATCTGCCGCATAACGCTGGGCATAAATGTCATAGCCAGACATTTGATTATTGCTCTGCCAGGTAATAATAAAACCACCATCTTTTAACGCGGTAATTGCAGGGAATTCCTGAGTATCAATTGTATACGAATTGACTAAAAATTCATTGCCAACCTTACTGCCATCGGCTGCATAGCGCTGAGCATAAATATCATAGTTAGAGCCACCACTGGCTTGACCATAGCTCTGCCAGGTGATAACAAAACCGCCATCGCTTAACGCAGCCGTTGCAGGATAAAGTTGATCATTAGCCGTATAAGTGCTGACTAAAAATTCACTTCCCACTGCACTGCCATCCGCCGCATAACGCTGGGCAAAAATGTCACCGACTGAACTGCCACTGACTTGCGCATAACTCTGCCAAGTGATAATAAAACCACCATCCTTTAACGCGGTAATCGCAACGAATTGCTGATTTTCATATGCTTGCGTATTAACCCGAAAATCACTGCCGACTTTACTGCCATCGGCGGCATAGCGCTGAGCAAAAACGTCATAAAGAGAACCGGCATAGGCTTGATCATAGCTCTGCCAGGCGATAATAAAACCGCCATCATTTAACGCAGTCGTTGCAGGATAAAGTTGATCATTGGCCGTATAAGTGTTGACTAAAAACTCATTGCCTGCTTTGCTGCCATCCGCCGCATAGCGCTGGGCATAAATATCACCGACTGAGACACCACCGGCTTGACCATAGCTTTGCCAGGTAACAATAAAACCACCATCCTTTAACGCGGTAATCGCAGTGAATTGCTGATTTTCAGATGTATAAGTATTAACTAGAAACTCATTGCCCGATTTTACGAACACCTCATTCCCTGTAAAAATACGCAAGCCCCAGTTCGCAGTATTACTATCGAAATATCCATTATAGACTACCATATTGACAGTGCGGGTTTGCATATTTGGATTTTGGGTATTTGTATTGCGATACGTAATGCTGCGTAATGCAGTTTGGTAATTAGCCAGACTTGCCGTACCGGTTAAACTAAGTACCCCAGTGGCAGCATTATAACTACCGGTAATACCGGTTTGCGCATTAAATAATAATTCATCTTCATTCGCCACAAATCCAGTACTAAAGCTAACGGTAGCTGTGCTTAACGTTGCGCTATTGGTCAACGTTAAACCACTATCAATAGTTACCGCTGCACCTTTTTTAGTAAAGGTAAATGCAGCCCGGCTCACACTGAGGACGGGCACTTCATCTGGCACAAAGCGCTGGGCATAAATGTCATAGCTGGAGCTGCTACTCACTTGATTATTGCTATACCAGGTGATGACAATACCGCCATTACTTAGCGCGGTAATTGCAGGTCTTTGTTGTTCATCGGCCGTATAAGTGTTAATTAAAAACTCATTACCAACTTTACTGCCATCTACTGTATAACGCTGAGCATAAATATCATATTTCGAGCTGCCACTCACTTGATTATTGCTTTGCCAGGTAATCACAAAACCGCCATCGCTTAACGCGGTAATTACAGGTCTTTGTTGTTCTCCGGTCGTATAAGTATTGACTAAAAACTCATTGCCGACTTTACTGCCATCCGCCGCATAGCGCTGGGCGTAAATATCATAGCTATAAGTGCTGTTTACTTGATTATAGCTCATCCAGGTGATAACAAAACCGCCATCGCTTAACGCGGTAATTACAGAATACAGTTGTGCATCGGCTGTATAGGTATTGACTAAAAACTCATTGCCAACTTTACTGCCATCCGCCGCATAGCGCTGGGCGTAAATATCATAGCTAGAAGCGCTGCTCACTTGATTATAGCTCATCCAGGTGATAACAAAACCGCCATCACTTAACGCGGTAATTACAGGTCTTTGTTGTCCATCGGCTGTATAGGTATTGACTAAAAACTCATTGCCGACTTTACTGCCATCCGCCGCATAGCGCTGAGCATAAATGTCAAAGTCGGAAGTGCTACTCACTTGGCTAACGCTTTGCCAGGTGATAATAAAACCGCCATCGCTTAACGCAGTAATTACAGAATACTGTTGTGCATCGGCTGTATAGGTATTGACCAGAAACTCGCTACCGGCTTTACTGCCATCCGCCGCATAACGCTGAGCATAAATGTCATTGCTGGAGGTGCTGCTTGTTTGATTAAAACTCGTCCAAGTAATAATAAAACCACCATCGCTTAACGCGGTAATTGCAGAAGATGCTTGTTCATTGGACGTATAGGTATTAACCAGAAATTCACTGCCAGCTTTACTGCCATCCGCCGCATAACGCTGGGCATAAATGTCATGGCCGGAGGCGCTACTCACTTGGTTATTGCTTTCCCAGGTGATAACAAAACCACCACCGCTTAATGTGGCAATTTGAGGAGAAGCTTGAATACCAGATGTATAGGTATTAACCAAAAACTCGCTGCCCGCTTTTACAAGAGCCATATAAATTTTCCTTAATTTAAACAAGACGAAGCTTAAAATAGCAAAACACCCATGATATTAATAGTACTCTTTTAAAAAAACATTGGTTTTGGTACAGGTTGATATTAGCGAGTTGAAACCAATTAATTTCGCTGCCTATAAGTAGCTTAGTCCAGCAAAATAGAACCGTATGTCACCTATATTGAGAAGGCAGACCATCGTCAAGGCAACGTTGGTAACGAATCAGTACTTATATTTTTATTAACTAATCTGCCGCTAGCTGATTTGGGTCTTGTCGCTGCCTTGTAAGGCTCAGCCATCCTGATTTGCTAACAAGTCCGGTCTTGGGCAATCCGGGCCCAAGCCGTTCGCCGGGGCAAAGCATGCTTTGCCAATTACCGGCTTACCCTCACCGTGCTCATAAAATGCGCGCGTGCGGGGCCCTACACATCTGCCACCCACTTTTTAATGGGAGATTATTTAAGAAAAAGGGTATTATATTGAGCCAAATGTTGCCCTGGAGAAAAACATCATACGCAAAAGTCTATTGAGCCTAGCCTTAGAATGTTAATGATTAGCTTTGCCAAAGGCGCCGAAATGCTCGCGGCCGCAGTTAGCCCGGCCAGCTTCAATATCGGCAACGCACTCGGTGCCTTTCTGGGTGGCTTACCTTTATTCTATGGCGCCAGTTATACCATGCCCGAATTAGTTGGTGCGGCGATGTCGCTGGTAGGCGCTGGAATTACCATGGTTTTGTGGCTACGCAGCTCCAAGAACAAGCTAAACAACTGCCAAATTTAAACCATACCATTCTCATTAAACAAGCCGCCCTAAAGCTTAGGGTGGCTATAAGCAAATTTTGTTTTGCAGGATAGCAAAACCTTAAGCCACACGGAAGTATTCCTAGTGCAGCCTATTACTACCCGCTAGAAAACGGGTTACCACGTTAAACTATAATCCCGGCCTTGGTTTACTATGCTTAGCTTTTAACGCGGGGTACTCTTGCTGATAGTGAGTGCTTAACTGTTGGGGTTTGGTATTTTTCTTAAGGGACTGACTCAGTAGCGCTTGACTGTATCCCGATAACGATGGACTGGCTATTGACTTAGTTTGATTATTCACGGTGGCTAGCACCAAAAATGCCTCCCGCTGTTTACTGGAATTTACCTTTGGCTTGTTAATTGCTTTTTCCGGCTTAGCCTTGTTCTTGGATTTCTCGGCAAGCAATGCTTCTTGGAAACCCGAAAGGGTTATGGTTGTGGCTTCATTAAGAGCGCTATTTTTCTGCCAGAAAGGCATTGGAAAGGCCTCCTGTTTAGCTGGACATTTTAAGCTCTGCTTACTCGCTATTTCCTCTACAACCGCTGTATTTTTATCAGCTAAAATTTGACTGGCATTAAGCTCAGGTAATTCCATAGCTTGCAAACCATTCATCTGCCATAATGCTGCAAGTTTAGTTTTCAGTAATCGAAAATCTTTTTGTGAATCCAGCCAGAGAGCGCCTATCAGAGCCTCCATATGATCAGACAATGCCTTCGTGTCGTTGCGTAAATTCAAGCCTTCTTCACCATAACCTAGATTAAGCGCCTGTTGTAGCTTCAGTTGTTTGGCCACGTTAGCTAGGGGGCCTGTATTATGAGTATAGCTGTGAAATAAATGGGTCAATCGCCCCTTTGTTTCCTGCGGATACCGCTCCAGCAATAAGTAGGCAATCACACAGCCTAGGACACGATCACCTAAAAACTCAAGCCGCTGAAAGCTTTTTTTAGTAGGCCGTGGATTTTCATTTAAACTAGACTGACGAGTCAGGGCTTGTTCAAGCAAATGACCTTGTCTGAAACTATAGCCCAGCCTTTGCTCAACAATTCGTGCAGTCGGTTGCATAGGATAAAAATAGACCTGTGCTAAATTGACCGGTTTTATTGAGTTTGTTAATAACGTTTCATCAAGCCGATAAGCATGCCAAAGCCGATGTTTGACAATTTTCAAATCACAACTAGCATCGAGCCAGATTGCCGCGATCAATGCTTCAAAATGTGCACCTAATATCTTGGCATTGCTGCGAACATTTTGTAGCTCTTCCCCTTGCCCAATCACGAGTGCTTCACCTAAACTTATAGTTTGTGCTGCCTGAGATAGGCCTGCCTCTAGATCGAGTAGATTAGACAGCGATTGAGTCAACACCCCCTCCTCCGCTTCTGCATTCACATGATAAAGCGCATCTGCCAAGATAAGAGCAATAAGTTTGCTACCGAGGAATTTTAAAGCCTCAAAATTAGCCGCAGCGACCCCTATAGGCTGTTCAACAGGAACGGCAAAATGATAAAATTTTTCTAGGTTAGCCGCTTTGCGGATGAGCACCGATTTTAATAACGCTTGATTAGAGAAGGTATAACCCATTCTGCGTTGTAATTCATCAAGTTCCATAATCATCTCCATTTCATTACTCTCTAATACCCTTTCTCTTAAATAATCTTCCTTAATCGTCCGCCGCTTAGCCTGTCTTTAAGTCAAAAATTACAAAATAGTGCAAGCCGGTCTAAATTCCCAATCGTCCTCAATATACGAGTTAGGCGGTGGTAGGATTATTTGCTCCACCTGCTCAAACTCCCTAGAAGAAGATATTTGTACAATAGGCGTAGCAAACAACAGTGGACTTTGGTGAGCCTCTTTGTAAAAAGATTTATTATTAGACTGTTTAACTGATAGTAATAGATCTTTGATGTTACTATCAGATGTTAAATCAATAGGCTTACATCCATTATTATCAACAATCTCCGACTTAGCCCCGTATTGAAGTAATTGCCTTACAATTAAATAATGTCCGTTGGCAGCAGCGCGGTGTAATGGGGTTTGGCCAAGATAGTCGACGGCATCGAAATCGACCTTATACTCTTTGAGAATTTTAATAAACGCTACACTCTTAGCAACTGATACAAAAGGATAGTCGCTTTGAGCAGCCACATGCAGTGGCGTTTCAAAACGTTGTTCAGCTGAAGGAGCTAAATGGATATCTGAACTTGTTCTGGTAATATTGACCTCAGCTTTATACCCTAATAAACATTTGGCTATATCCACATGAGCAACCAGAGCGGCAATATGCAAGGGGGTTCGACCTAAGCTATCTTTCTGATTAACATTGGCTTTTTCTTGCAGCAAAAATTCCACCATATCCAAATGCTTTTGATGAACAGCAATGTGTAAAGGGGTATATCCATCGCACCACACGGGAATAGACACATCTGCTGAATGGGCCCGCAATAGTTTGGCCATTGAAACATTTCCTTGATAAGCCGCTGTATAAAGAGCCGTCTTACCTAGGAAGTCTCTACCATTAACCTCAGCTTTATGTTCTAACAATGTTTTTACTACCTCAATAGCCTTTAAATCAACAGTAGCAATTAACAGTGGAATTGGTGGCATGCCATATTCATCTGGCTCAAGTCCGACCCCCACTATTTCGCATTTTTTTAAATTAGCTATATCTTCTGAATCATCTATCACTTTTTCTAACAAAGGTCGTACGAATAAATTAGCGTTAGCACCACAGGCAAGCAGATATGCCACTTGTTTAGCATCTTTTTGGCTTACACCTTCGGCAAGCCATGAATTATAAACTTCTATCAATCCCCAGTGGATGATCACAAATCGCTTAACAGCCAGGTAATTTCGCTGGCTATCAAGAAACACGGCGCCAATAATTGCTTCTAAGCAATCCGCTAAGATTTTGGCAGAAGTTTTTGACTTAGAATCTAACTTTTTACTGGGAGTCATTATAAATTCAGCTAGCCCCATTTGCATCGCAATCTGAGTTTGTAGGTTATTGTTAACAAGCTTGTCTCTAACCTGGCTCAATTTGCCTTTGGTAGCATTAGCATTTATTTCCAGCAGAATATCTTCAATAATGGCTCTTAATAATCCATCGCCCAAGGTAGCAAGCGCTTGATTGTTCTGAAGAGATGTTTGTTGAGCTCTTTTTCCCGAGATATCGAGGGTTAAGGCGCGTTCGGCTAATCGTTTATCATTAAACTCATAATCCAAAATTTTAGTAAGTTTTTTATATAAGTTGGCTTGCAAAGGCATATTCGTCTCACTGGCATAAAATAGTTAAGAGCCTATAAATACGTAGGTTATTTTAGAATCTTTGCTTAGTCAAAAAAATTAACTATAAAATTCAAAAAGGGTGCGGAATTTAGAAAATGGGCTACTATTGATGGACTATGCAGCGACATTATTTATCGAAGCGGTTGAACCACCTTCACCATCAACTACGACGCTGCCAAGCATTTTCTACTAAATAGGCCATTAATTCACTAAACGAGATTCCAATCGCCTTGGCCGCATCGGGATATAAACTGGTAGGCGTCATGCCGGGTAAGGTATTCACCTCTAATAAAATAGGATCGCCCTGTTCTGGAACGACAAAATCGGCTCGGGAAAAATCACGGCATTGCAAAGCTTGATGAGCTTGTACTGCAACTTCTTGGGTACGCCGATATTGATCAGCAGGTAAGGGTGCAGGGATGATATGCTCACTCCAGCCAGCGGTATATCGGTGCGCATAATCATACCAAGTATTGGAAGGTGTAGTAATCTCAATGACGGGTAAGGCTTCTATCCCGCTGGGGCGCTCTAGTACCGCCACGGTAATTTCCTTACCATAAATACGTTCTTCAACCAATACTCGCTCGTTTAAAGCAAAAGCGTCTCCCAAGGCTTGCTCTAGTTCTTGGTCGGTTTGTGGAAAACTCACGCCTAAACCCGAACCTTCACAGGTAGGTTTTACCACGCACTGCTCCCCTATTTGCTCGTAAATCTTTTGGAGCATGGTTGGCATCGCTTCGCTACGATGAACAATAAGCTCTTTAGCAACCGGCAAACCATAGGCTTTAAAAATTTGCTTGGCAACCGCTTTATCCATGGCACAAGCACTGGCTAACACGCCACTGCCTACATAAGGTAAGCGCAGGGTTTCTAAAAATCCCTGCAAGGTACCGTCTTCGCCGGGTCTACCATGAACAATGGGAAAAACCAGTTCAATATTATGCTGCTTCAATTGTTCGGCTAAATCAGCATTTAATTCCAACAGAATGACATTGTGGTAATTTTCACTTAAGGCCTTAGCTACGCCTTGGCTTGAAACTCGAGAGACTTCTGCCTCAATGGAGGTTCCACCAAATATCACTGCAATAGCTAAATCTGAATGCTTAATCATGTTAATTCCCGTTGTAAAAATCTAATTGGCGCCAAGCCTCGTATAATACAATAGCCGCGGCATTAGACAAATTTAGACTACGGTTATTAGGCACCATGGGAATACGCAGGATATTTTGAGGCTCAAATTGCTCAAGCACGGCTATTGGCAATCCCCGGGTTTCGGGTCCTAATAACAACACATCATCGGCCCGGTATTTGACTTGGCTATAAAGCTGCTGGCCTTTGGTCGAAATAGCCAAGATACGCCTTTGCTGCATGGCCACTTTAAACTCTTGGAAATTCTCATATTGCTTGAGACTCGCCCAACTATGATAATCCAATCCAGCCCGCTTTAACTGCTTATCATCAGGCTCAAACCCCAGCGGCTTAATCAAATGTAGACCCACCCCCGCATTAGCGGTTAAGCGGATTATATTGCCCGTATTAGGTGGTATTTCCGGTTCAAAAAGAGCAATATCAGGCATGGTTATTTATCATTAGCAAAATCATAACCCGCTTCCAAATCATTATTAGAATTATTCTTGGCTTTTTTCAATAAGGCCGTGCGTCGTTGAGTATAGGCATTACGTTGGAAAACATAAGGGTCAAGCGCCACATCCTCTGCATTACCATATTTTAATAATTCTGCTCGCCGTGCAGTGATATCAACGGCTAATGTGCTATAAACCACTGAGTTGGGTTTAGTATAGTTAAAAGCACTAAATTGATAATCAATGGGAATGGCCAGGGCATCGGTAACCGTGCTAGGTCCTAAAATAGGCAAGACTAAATAAGGAGTTGGCTTTATGCCCCATCTCTGCAGGGTAATACCAAAATCGGTATAGTATTTAGGCAGGCCAATATGACTAGCGACATCAATAAAACCTAATAAACCTATGGTTGAATTAATGACAAACCGCCAGCTATTACCAGCCGCTTGCATAAAATTAGCCTGTAAAAGCTCATTGGCTATGGTAGGTAACTCATAAAGATTATCAAAAAAATTAACTACGCCTTTTTTAGCAGGCCCCGGCAATAATTGGTTATAAACTTCCGCCACAGGCTTTAAGGCAAATTTATCAATAGTTTGATTGAAACGATAAGCACTACGGTTATAGGTTTCGAAAGGATCGGCCGGATTTGAATTTGCGGCAAAACTATTGCCACCCATTACCAACATACTCGTTACTAAACCAACCCATTGAGTTAATTTCATTATCTTCATGGTTAAACTCTTTAAATAAATTGCAATTAGTACGTTGTCAGGTCGATATTGTCTATCAAAATACCGCAGCGACAGGACCCGCGTCATTTTGTTAATCAATATCACCTTGACAGTGTACTAGTATAACCTTACATGTTCGCACTTAGTGCGAATCCCTTACCCTACGTGAATACTTAAGGGGAAAGCGGGATAGCCCCCTTAAGTTGTGGTAGCACATTTACTACCACACACGCTATTAATCCAGAAACGAGTTTCGCAAAATACGAAATTCGCGCACAAAGAAATTATCTGTTTTAGTCCTTAGAACGCGATAATTTTTTGCGCTCATGCTCAAGAAGTAACTTCTTACGAATACGGATAGAAGTCGGGGTTACTTCTACTAATTCATCATCCTCAATAAAATCCAATGCCTGTTCTAAGCTAAATTTACGATAAGGCGTCAAAATGATGTTTTCGTCGGAGCCTGAGGCGCGCATGTTAGTCAATTGTTTACCCTTGATTACATTGACTACCAGGTCATTGTCACGCGTATGAATGCCTATGATCATACCGTCGTACACTTCGGTCTGTGGGCCTATTAGCATTTGACCACGGTCTTCTAAATTCCATAGCGAGAAAGCCGTTGCTTTACCGGCTGCATTGGAAATCAATACGCCATTTTTACGTGCCGCACCGGATTGTTTAACCAAAGGACCGTAATGATCAAAAACATGGTGCATAATACCCGTGCCCGAGGTAATGGTTAAAAATTCGGTATGAAACCCGATTAATCCGCGGGCGGGAATGGTATAGTCCAGTCTTACCCTGCCCTTACCATCTGGCATCATGTTAGCCAAATCGGCCTTGCGGGTTCCCAGCCTTTCCATGACCGCGCCTTGATTAACCTCTTCCACATCGATGGTCAATACTTCATAAGGTTCTTGCATTTCACCGTCGATTTCTTTAACAATAACCTCTGGCCGCGAAACGGCAAACTCGTAACCTTCGCGTCGCATGGTTTCAATTAAAATACCTAAGTGTAATTCACCGCGCCCCGATACCTTAAACTTATCCGGCGACTCGGTATCTTCCACGCGCAAGGCCACGTTATGAATCAATTCTTTATCTAACCGTTCCCGAATCTTGCGGCTGGTTAAATACTTACCTTCTTTACCGGCAAAGGGTGAATCATTCACTTGGAAAGTCATGCTTACCGTTGGTTCATCTACCGATAGAGCGGGTAAGGCTTCAACCTTGCTGGGATCACATAAGGTATCGGAGATACCCAGATTTTCTATCCCGGTAATAGCAACAATATCACCCGCTACCGCGATTTCTTTGGGTACTCGCTTTAAGCCCGCATAACCTAGTACTTGCAAAATGCGTCCTTGCCGTGTTTTACCTTCTCTATCGATAATAGTAACCGGCATATTGGTGCGAGCTTTTCCTCGAGTAATACGACCTATACCAATGGTACCTACATAGCTTGAGTAATCCAAAGCGCTGATCTGCATTTGGAATGCCCCTTCTTGATCGACGGCAGGCGGTGGCACGTGTTTAACTATCGCTTCTAATAATGGACTCATGTCTTCGGCTAACTGATCGGGCTCTGGTCCTGCTAACCCCAATAAAGCAGAGGCATAAACCACTGGGAAATCCAACTGCGCATCCGTAGCGCCTAAACGATCAAATAGATCAAAAATTTGATCGATAACCCAATGAGGGCGGGCACCCGGCCTATCTACTTTATTCACAACCACGATAGGTCTTAAGCCTTGCGCAAATGCCTTTTGGGTCACAAAACGGGTTTGAGGCATAGGCCCATCAACGGCATCGACTAACAACAATACACAGTCAACCATGGATAATACGCGCTCTACTTCACCACCAAAGTCGGCGTGTCCTGGGGTATCAACGATATTAATGTGATAACCATTCCATTCAATGGCGGTATTTTTAGCCAGAATGGTGATCCCGCGTTCGCGTTCTAGATCGTTAGAGTCCATTACGCGTTCGGCCATTTCACTACGGCCGTCAAATGAACCTGCTTGTTTAAATAGTTTATCTACCAGAGTGGTTTTACCATGATCAACGTGAGCGATGATGGCGATGTTGCGAATTTGTTCGATATTCATGTGTTAGTCTGCAATTAAATTAAGGTTAGTGGTTACAAAAGGCGAAGAGTATAGCTGATTTTTTGTAAATCGGCTAGAACGAAGTGCCATGAGCTACAGACTTCTTAGATAAGTCAAGAGGTTAAATTACCAGTAAGCCTTATCCAGACAATCGAGTATCACGCCATGCTATAAAGCCGGCTTCGTTGCTCATTGACCAGCCCGTAAACGCCGCTACTCGCCAGCTTTATGTCGCAGCATACCCATTAAAGGCGTTAAATATGACAACTACTGATTATAGCGTATACAGTTATGTTTGCTGTCGCGCTTACTATCTATTATTATACTTGTACTGCAGTTTATTGTCATATTGCCGTTAAGCGGGTAACTATTGACAAAAATTGCCGGGAATAATAACAAATAAATTCAACCAGGATAACAATTTAACTCTTCCCAAATGCTATAAAATTGCGTAGAATGCGGCGTTTGCGTAAGATAAACTTGTGATGAGGTTATAAAATACAATGGTAGTTATTCGTTTAGCACGCGGTGGCGCTAAGAAACGCCCTTTTTATCATATCGTAGTTGCTGATAGGCGCGCACCACTGAGTGGCCGCTATATTGAACGTATTGGTTATTTCAATCCTATTGCTCAAGGCGATGCTAAAGGCTTAGAAATTGATTTAGCACGTGTTGAACACTGGATAAGTAAAGGTGCACAACCCAGCGACCGCGTTCAAAGCTTAATTAAAAAAGCACAAAAGACACAAAGCGCTGCATAAAAACAATGCCTCGGCTTAACTTATACGCACAGCAATCGAATTTTTGGGTAGGCAAAAAAGTTTTGCGCAGCCGCAGTTTACATAAAGGTAAGTGAGGATGACGCAAGACTTTTGCAACACACCCGAAGATTCAAGTGCGAAGAGCATAGATAAAGTCATTGTTGCGCGAGTTGGGGCAGTGTACGGTGTAAAAGGTTGGTTAAAAATTCATTCTTTTACCCAACCCCGGGAAAATATATTTAATTATGCCCCTTGGTTTATAAAAAAGCAGGGTATTTGGCAGCCTATAGAAGTCGCTGAATTTGCAGAACATACCACGCAAATGGTTATCTTGTTTGCAGATTGTAACGACCGTGATGCCGCCCAATTGTATACCGGGGCTGAAATAGCAGTTGAACGCAAACAGTTACCTAAGTTAGCAAAAAATGAGTATTACTGGTCTGACTTAGAAGGCTTAACGGTTATAAATACCGAAGACATTATTCTGGGCAAGGTCGATTATTTATTTGAAACGGGTTCGAACGATGTGCTCGTTGTGAAGGGCGATAAACAATATCTAATTCCATTTTTATTAGATCAGTTTATTTTAAACATTGATTTACCCAATAAAATAATACAAGTTGCTTGGGATGTGGAATTTTAATTATGCAGTTTGGGATAATTAGCTTATTCCCAGACATGTTCCAAACCCTACATTATGGGATAGTTGGCAGGGCCATTCGAAATCAACTGATAGCCATCCAAACTTGGAACCCAAGAGATTATGCACCCGATAAGCATCGCACCGTTGACGACAGGCCTTATGGTGGCGGCCCCGGAATGGTAATGATGGTGCAGCCTCTGCAAGAGGCAGTACATACGGCAAAATTGCATTTAGGCCAAGACAGTAAAGTTATTTATTTATCGCCGCAGGGACAGCCATTTAATCAAGCTGCTGCGAAGCAGATGGCAACTCAAGACAAAATTATCTTTGTTGCTGGGCGATATGAAGGCGTTGATGAGCGTTTTATTAAAACAGTAATTGATGAAGAATGGTCAATCGGTGACTATGTTTTAAGTGGTGGCGAATTAGCCACTATGGTTATGATTGATGCCATCGTTCGTTTATTGCCGGGAGCGCTTGGGCATAACGAGTCGGCTGAACAAGACTCGTTTAATAATGGTTTATTAGACTGCCCACATTATACGCGCCCAGAAGTGATTAACGGCTTATCGGTACCTGAAGTATTATTAAGTGGTAATCACCAGGCGATTAACAAGTGGCGGCTTAAACAAGCCTTATATAAAACCCAGCTTTATCGG
>JAQSXL010000185.1 GCA_029256685.1 Gammaproteobacteria bacterium
TTGCCGGTATATTGGCAATAGCTTGCAAGGCTAGTTGTATCTGACTCACCGGATTATCTAAGTTGCTACCTAGCCCAATGTAAGCCATCACGAATTTATTCACTAACATTTTTAGGCTTGGGTGGCGTTTTTTTTCTACGTTTGCGCTTAGGTGCCAGTTCTTTCAGTAATTTGTGCTGGCCTGGTTTATCAGCGGACTGAAATTCGGTCCACCAATCTGCTAGGGTTTGCAATTCCTCGCCTGCTTTAGCCCTTAGTATTAATAAGTCATAACCAGCGCGGAATTTAGGATGATTTAACATGGTAAACACCCGCCTTGGCGTACGTTGGGCCAAACGGTATTGTAATTGCCAAATCTCTTGCATATCAATTTGAAAACGCTTGGGAATACTAATTTGTTGCCCTTGGCGGCGCAGCACTTTATTAATGGCTTCGTGTAACGCGGGAAACAAAGCCAGTCCCTCTTGTTGCAAATCTTGCATTAAGGCTTGTAACGCTGGCCATAAAATGACTGCAAATAAAAATCCTCCCGAAATCGACTTTCCTTCAGCAATCCGTTTATCGGTACTTTCCAATAAGAATTCTATCAGCTTATGAGCCATCTCTGCTTCCGGCTGATCAAGGCAGGCCTCGGCTTGGGAAAACAAATAGCCAAATAAACCATATTTTCGCAGCAATTTGAAAGCCGCCAAGGCTTTACCTGCATGAAATAATTTAAGAATTTCATCAAACAAACGGGCGGGGGAGACATTTTGTAGTAAGGCATGCGATTCAAAAATAGGCTGTTCGGTAGCAGGATGAATAGTAAAACCTAATTTGCTAGCAAAGCGCACTACCCGCAAAATGCGCACGGGATCTTCGCGATATCGTTGATAGGGATCGCCAATAATACGTAAAACACCGGCTTTTAGATCGGTCAAGCCATCATGGAAATCAACTATAGAGAAGTCTTTAATATTATAATAGAGCGCGTTTACTGTGAAATCGCGTCTTTCAGCATCTTCTTCTATAGTGCCATAGACATTATCCCGGATAATAAGCCCTTCTTCAGTTTCTACCTCATTACCCAGCTTGGCATGATGCCCACGAAAAGTTGCAACCTCGATGATTTCGCTATGAAAATACACGTGAGCCAGACGAAAACGTCGGCCAATCAAGCGGCAATTGCGAAATAACTTATAAACTTGCTCGGGTTTTGCATTGGTTGCAATATCAAAATCTTTAGGATTCAGTCCCAGCAAGAGGTCACGGACACTACCGCCTACTAAATATGCACTAAAACCAGCGTCTTTCAGCCGGTATAAAACCTTAAGCGCATTTGCACTGATATTTTGCCGCGTAATAGGATGTTCGGCCCGTCCCATAACTTTTGGAGCCAGTTTGGCTTTAGTTTTAGCCTTGAACTTAGAGGTCACGGGTTTTTTAGGTAATAGATTTTTTAAAAACTTTAAAATCACAATGGCTTAGCTTCACTCAAAAAGAAAACTTATAATAGCACGCCGTGATTTTTTGAAAAGCCCCAGACCGCTTTGCTTCAGCAATTCTGCTTTTAGCCTTTTTAGAGTTTTGGGAAGTTACCGTTGCTGAACGCGATACAAAGTGGCCTTGCTTGGCTTAAAACCTTATAACATTTTTTTTAGTAGCGGCACTTCATTTTCAGCCGTAGTTCGTTGCTGAGTAAAAATTCCCTTAAGTGGTTTAAATTAAGCGTGCAGTTATTAAGATAATAATCAATAGTACTTAATGGCATTTTTAGCAGATGTTGACGTAACTCACTGGAGTTAACTTGAATCAGGCTCGATTTACCTACCATAAAATATCACCTCATCAATTAATCCTATGTATACGCTTTATTGTCGCGTTAGTTAGCAAAATGCCAGTCTAAATGCTGTGAAATATACTCTAAAATAAGCTCACCTCGCATACTATTACCCTTGCGGTTTACTCGCGGGCTCAGTACAGCGACCCCAGCTTGCCCTAAGGCAACGGATACTATTAGGCCAGAAACGCCACTTTTGGCGGGCATGCCGGTGCGTACTAAATGACCGCCCGATTCATTATACAAACCGCAGGTTGCCATAATTGCCACAACCTGTTGCACAGTTTGTTTAGACATAATTCGCTGCCCGTGTGGTATTAAACCACGATTTGCCAATAACATCGGCAAATAGGCCGCTTGTTTAATATTAGCTTCAAAGGAACAGAGGGCAAAGTAAACCTCTAACACGTCTTCGACATCCCCTTCAATAATGCCATTCGCTTTTAATAAATAAGCCAATGAGCGGTTGCGATGCCCCGTTTGGCGCTCTGACTCATAGACCTTCTGGTTAATGGTTAATTGCTCACCGAATAAATTTTCAGTCCATTTTTTTAACCAATTGATCTGTTCGGTCGGATTAGCGCCCGGGATATGCCCACATAAGGCAATGGCCCCGGCATTTAACATGGGGTTAGAGGGTTTTGGGCCAAATTGATCCAATCTAGCAACCGAAGCGAAGTCATCGCCGGAGGGTTCCGCTTTAACCCAGGAAAAGACCTTCTGTTTACCGAATTCTTCTAATAAACCGATCAAGACAATTAATTTAGCCACACTTTGTAAAGTTACCACATAATCAAAATCACCGGCTACAAAGCGTTGGCCATCGTTAAGAATAATGGCAGCCGCCGTAATATCTGCGGGCACATTGGCAAGCTCGGGAATATAGGAAGCAATCTGCCCTTCACTAGTATGTTTTGCTTGTTCTACTGCTTTATCTATGACTTGCTGAATATTTTGCATAAGTTGTTCTACTTTCCCAAGGGTTATATTATTTTACGCGCTCTAAGCATAATTCATATTAAATGTAATGCAACTTTTCATAAGACTTAAAAGGTTTTTTCTTATCAAGCCATTGTTAAATAACCGAATAGTATACATTCTATCAAATTTATTTAGGCCATCTAGCCGTAGCTCCCATACACGTGAAAGTACACCGTTATGGTTCTCCCTATGGCTATTCCTACGCATTGGTGGCATTATTTATTATATAACCAACGAGCCGCTTTACTTAAAGCCTCGTTATATTATGATAAAAGACTTAAGGGTAGTACCCGCATTGTGGTTGAAGTTCTCTATCATTTATGGCATTCCTAATTATGAATTTACTACAAAAAACCAAATTTAATAGCTTACAAAAAAAAGCCCGCAAATTTTACGAAGTTCGCCAAGGCCAACAATCAGGCAACCCCGATATGGCTGCCGAAATAAAACTACAATATGAATTAGCCGAATTCTATAAAGACCATAGATTTGATAAAGATGTGCCCCATGCCGAAATTTATGAGTTTGAATGCTACCGGTTAGCGGCTATTTTAGGTGATATTAAGGCGCAATATCTCTGTGGTAAAAAATTGCTGGAAAAAGGCCGATTTTGGGAGGGTATGGCACAAACCCTCTATACCTGTCAGGCTCATAATAAATACGCCTATGAGGCTTATAAAGAAGGCCTAACCTATCTTGAAACCGCTGAGCAAAATGGCTATGCTCCGGCCAAACGTTTAAGAGGCTTGGCGTTCATGCATGGTTGGGGTCTACCTAAAGATTACGATCTTGGCTTTAACCTCATCGTTGCCAGCATTGAAGAGGAAAAGGCGTGGGATAAAGCTAAGGAAATCTTGCAAGGCATTGGTTTAAATGCCTCGGAGTTCTTTGCAAAGCTGGCGGCCAAAAAGTCATCTTAATCCATTTATAAATTTTAACCTCGCTTACAAAAAAATAATGCCTTAAAACTTGCAAATTGGACAGGTTGTACTATGTTTATAGATATGAGTAATCAAATAAATGTTCTTTAACAAAAGGTTTGTTGGCAGTAAAAAGAGTGGA
>JAQSXL010000023.1 GCA_029256685.1 Gammaproteobacteria bacterium
GATGGTTAATCATGTGCTTAAGCCCTATTTATTTTATCATTGTAAATTTATCTGCTAACTGCGCTGATAGATAACCGTTATATGCCAATCAAATTATAGCGCTGAAATTATAATTGAATCTACTAGAAAAAACTCAAGACAGCTTAGTAAATAGTTGGAATGTGTGGTTTGGAGAGAACTTTACTTTATAAAAATCTTATCACGGCTTGTATCAATAATAGAAGGCCAATCTTACCCGCGACAGATTGTATATCAACTTTTATAAAAGAATTATCCATACTATAACCTGTAATATCATAAGCAATGAATCCATCAAGCTGCATTTTGGGGATAATGACTGCAAATAATTTATGCGGCGGGCTATCACCTCCGCCGCCGATAATACTTTTCTCTTGCATAGCCAGCTTATAAACTTACACATAGATACATCTGTATTGTAAATCTTTTTAAAGCTCAGGTTAATTATCAGCTATGCCATGAGCCGTACAGGCTCGTTGGTATAGCTGATGTTGATGAGCATACATGCTAGGTTTTGTAGAACTATTGCGTGTTACGTATAGTATCAAGCTCGCAATTATCTGCTGCAAACTGAATATCGCAGTCAATGTAAGGGCTTTGCTGTGTATTAAACCGAGTAGCACTATAAGCTTTGGCAAAAAACCGACTGGGTGTTTGTGCTAATTGGTGTTGATTAGCCAAGAAGAAACGTTGTTTATAACAAGCTTGCATCATGGTGGCGACTTCTTTTGAGGCAACAGCCACTGCTGTTTGACCCGCTTCATTTTTCTGCTCCATTAAAGGGAGGTTACTCGCACTGTTAGGGTGCGTTTGCCTCAGCGTATCATACATAATCAAGTATTTAATAATAGCTTGATAGCCTGCTCTAGCTGCACGATGTAAAACAGTTTCTTGCGTTTCTGCATCGTGTTGCTCAAACAAAGCTTGTCCTAAATCGAGTTGCTGCTTTGATGTTTTTATAAACAGAGCTTGTGTTTTGTTGGTCTTCGCTTGCCGACTCACTTCCTGTTGTTGTAACAAATATTCTACGATGGCAAGCTGAACTTGTTCAGCTGCAATATAAAGCGGTGTTTTACCATCATTATCAGCTTGGTTGGCCTCGGCTTGGTTTTCAACTAAGTATTGTACGATGTCAAGCTGTCCTTCCTGAGCCGCGATATGAAGGGGTGTTGCGCCATCGTCTCTTGCTTGATTGATCGCGGCATGATGTTTTACTAAATATTGCACGATATCAAGATGACCAATAAACGCAGCGATATGAAGGGGTGTTGCACCGTCTTTCTCAGCTTGATTGACCTCGGCATGGTGTTTTACTAAACATTGCACGATATCAAGATGATTATTTCGCGCAGCAATATAAAGTGGCGTTCTGCCATCGTCTCTTGCTTGATTGATCTCAGCATGGTGTTTTACTAAGCATTGCACAATGTCAAAATGACCATTTTGCGCAGCGATAAAAAGAGGGGTTGCACCGTCAATATCAGCTTGATTCACGTTGGCTTGGTTTTCTATTAAGTATCGTACAATTTCAAACTGTCCTTCCTGAGCAGCGATAAAAACTGGCCTTGTACCGTCATTCATTGCTTGATTCACATTAGCGTGGTGTTCTACCAAATATTGCACAATGTCAAGCTGACCTTTTTACGCAGCGATATAAAGAGGCGTTGTGCCATCATTCATTGCTTGATTCACATTAGCTTGGTGTTCTACCAAATATTGTACAATGTCAAGTTGTCCTTTGTAGGCAGCGACATCAAGGGGTGCTATACCATCATTATTTGCTTGATTCACATTAGCATGGTGGTCTACCAAATATTGCACGATGTCAAACTGACCTTCCTGCGCAGCAATATAAAGGGGCGTTCTGCCATTGCCTCTTGCTTGATTCACATTAGCTTGGTGTTCTACTAAGTATTGAACAATGCCAAGCTGTCCTTTGTAGGCAGCGATATAAAGAGGCGTTGTGCCATCACTCGTTGCTTGATTCACATTAGCTTGGTGTTCTACCAAATATTGAACGATGTCAAATTGACCTTCCTGCGCAGCAATATAAAGAGGCATTGTGCCGTTATTCCTTGCTTGATTGATGTTGGCTTGGTGTTCTACCAAGTATTGCACAATGTCAAGCTGTCCTTTGTAGGCAGCGATATAAAGAGGCGTTGTGCCATCACTCGTTGCTTGATTCACATTAGCTTGGTGTTCTACCAAATATTGAACAATGTCAAGATGGCCTTGTTCAGCAGCGATATAAAGCGGTGTTATACCGTTATTCCTTGCTTGATTCACATTAGCTTGGTGTTCTACCAAATATTGAACAATGTCAAATTGACCTTCCTGCGCAGCAATATAAAGAGGCGTTGTGCCATCATCATCTGCTTGATTGACTTCGGCGTTGTGTTCTACCAAATATTGCACAATTTCAAGCTGACCTTCCTGCGCAGCGATATAAAGAGGCGTTGCGTCGTCATTCCTTGCTTGATTCACATTAGCTTGGTGTTCTATCAAGTATTGCACAATTTCAAGCTGACCTTTCTGCGCAGCGATATAAAGAGGCGTTGTGCCGTTATTCCTTGCTTGATTCACATTAGCGTGGTGTTCCACTAAGCATTTCACTATAGCGCTGTGCCCTCTGTAAACCGCGGTATAAAGTGGTGAGATCCCATCAAGGGTAGTACTGTTGGCAGGAATATTATGTTCAAGAAATAATTGCGTTAGCGAGATGTTACCGAGTAACGCTGAAACATGTAGCAGGCTATAACCTTGCGCATGAGTGCGATGAAAATGCTGGGTTTGCTGTTTGAGCCAAGTCTCATTATTATATAACACGGCGCGACCTAAACGCTGGAATTCAGTTTCAATCGAATTGGTTTCACTGTCTGCTAATAAACTGTGCAATAAACGCAATTGCTTAACTAAAAATGTTTCCGTGTCCAATGTTTCATCATCTGATAGCAATAAGTTAATAAGTTCGCGTAAAGAGGAAGCCAAGGGGTTTAAGCTGATGGCTGCTAAACAATCTTGTATAGCCTCATCGCCAAGCGATAAATGCTGATAAGCATAACTGCGTTTAACATAGCTATCGGCTGACTGGGGAGCCAATGTGATGGCTTGGGTGTAAGCAGTAACTGCTTCTTGGTATTGTTGTTGACTAAAATGCTGCTCACCGGCCTGGTGATAGGCTTTTACGCGTTTAGCTGCAGGTATCTCTGCTTTATCTAATATATCTGCTTGTCTTTTTAACATGGAAACTTCCTTCATAAAAAAGCCAAATGAAATATTGTGTGTTACGTATAGTATCAGATTCGCTATTATCCGCAGCAAACATAATATTACACTCATGGTAAAGACTTTGCTGTATATTCAATCGGGTACTAGTATAAGTTTTAGCAAAAAATTGACCGGGTATTTGTGCTAAGAGAGACTCCGATCACACGTGTCTTCTACCCATGATAGCCTCGATTAGTCCACATTTTTTTAGCACCAGTCCTACTGCTTTGAGCTTATCAAGTAAGCGCTTAGAGTATCCATCTATTACTGTCTTAATAATTCCTTCCAGGCTAATTTACGAGCAACGTTGGTGGTATTACTTGGCAAATCCAGGGTTAATACCGTGCTATCGGCATTATGAGTTAAGGCCACTACTTTACCACTAGGCAGTACAACCACAACCGGCCGGGTAGTTAAAAAATTCCCTATCAATTGCCTAGCAGGAGGCACCGTTTGATTGGGAGAATTGGCAACTAATTGAGTCCCATTAATGATATCTACGGCATAGAGAAAACTTTTTGCTGAACAAGCCACCGACGAAGGTAAATTAGTAGTAAAAACCAAGCTACCAAAGGCCAAGGTCGGATCTGAAGTCGTTCTTTCACCGGCTTGCGGAAAATCGATGACCCAGCCTTGTTTAGTCACATAATCCACCGCGCTACCCGTAATGGTATCATTGATTACCGCCCGTTGTACGAGGTTGCTACGTAAGGGGCTGATAGTTGGATTAGTACCGGCATTATCAACCAAGGCATACATAGATTGAGTTTGAGTATTAGCAATATCCGAGTTTCCCAGCATTTGGCCGGTACCTACATAGACCATACGCCGGTTATTAATCAAACCTAGTTCGGGCGCGCTGGTAATCGGTTGGGCTTGTCCTTGAGCATTCACTAATTGTGCCAATAATTTGATATTCCAATCGCTGATAGTTGCCCCAGACAAATCAAAACGCCAGAGATTACCATTCAAATCCCCCCCATAAACATAGTCAATGGTCGCATCAAATTCTTTATTCTGGGCGAAGGCGGAAATTTGCGCTAAACCCGAGGGATTAGCCGAAGTACCCGAGGTCGTTACCAAATCTTTAATTACATTGCCGTTATTGATATTTAAGACAAATAAATGCCCCCTACCGTCTCCAGCAATATTATTATAGCCCGAGGTCACTAATACCACCCAACCCGCTGCTTTAGTTTTAGCAATAATAGGTTTACCAAAGGATAAGCCAATATTATTTTGGGTGGCGGCAGCGGTGGTTGCATTAGGAAACTCCCATTTCACTTTAGTCGCTAAATTAGTTTCATTACTGACCTCGGGATTGGTAATATCTAAGCCATAATAGCCATTACCCCCTGCTCTTAACCCGCCTACCAGTAAGGTCATCCAGCCATTGTCCGAATTAACATCGCTGACCACAGGCGTGCCATCCACATAAAACCTATGATTATAGCTAAGGCTAGCCAGTTTATTAAGCTGATCGAAATTTAGGCGTGGCACATAGGCCCAGGCCTCTTGTCCGGTATTAGCATTAAAGGCATGCAACATGCCATCATTGGCTCCCTGATAAATCATGGGACTGCGATTGGCTATGGATTGTTTAAAAGCACCGTAACCAGAGTCGGCATAATTAGCAAGAGCATTCCTTACGACTACCGGCTCGGCATACACAATATCGCCTAATAAATAGCTACGCACCCTATATTTTGTTCCCTCAAGCGTTTTATCTCCTCGCAACCAATTTAATAAATTTTGTCCATCATTAGGCCCCGGAGGACTCATGGCGGAATTTAACGAGCTCTGCAGGCTACTGGGTAAACTACTCCATTGGAAGGGAATACCTTTGGTACCATTGTAAGTTGCAATAATACGATTAGCCGAGGTTCTAGCCGTTAACAAGTCTCTGGCAGACCAACCCTGTGGATCGATACTGGCTATACCAGTATTAAGATCAACCAGAAACGGAATAAGCTCACCGTAATTACTATTATAACTGCTGGCATAAGCAATATTACTACCCGGATTTAAATTAACAGGATTAATACCTATAGCCGCTCCTGCACTAGCCTTTATTAACACGGCATTAATTAATTGTTGGATAGCGGTCACTACACTCGGTGGATCACTGGTATTTAACATTAAACCACGGCCATTGATGGTCGCATGCCACAAATCATCTACCGCACTAGGATTGCGATCTTGGTTAAGAGGCGGCCAGCTAGGAGGATAGGCATAAGGATTTTGAGTAGCAGAATTATTAACTCCAAAAATAGTGCCTTTAGTACCTAGCGTTAAGGCATAGGTATTCATATGTAAATTGGGATTTTTATCGGCACTGGGTAGGGTATTGTTAATGTCAACCGGTACCAGCCCTGCCGGTAAATCGCGCCGTAAATTCTCGGTATAATAGGCTAATCCTAAATCGGCTAATGAATTATCATAAATTAGAGTATAAGGCGCGCCTTTTCCATAGGTGTCCCTATTATAACTGGGCGCATTAGGGCCACCAGTATTAGCATAACCATCGGTTAAAATCATGGCGGCATTAACCTGGCAGGCATTTTGAATAATAGCCGAGTTATTTTTATATTGTTGACCAATATAATTAAGCGCATTGCGGGTGGGAGTACCACCGGTTGTTGCATTAGTATAAACCGAACCCAATAAGGCCCGCCAGTTTTGACTATCGCTAGCACTACTAAAATCATACATGGTTATAGCTGTTAAATTATTGAAGGTGGTAATCCCTCCCCGCAAATTGCTAATTTGCGATAAAACCTGCCCCATAGCGGCACTTAGCATGAGTTTACGTTTGCGATAATAGGTAAACCAGTTAGCAAAATTTTGCATTTCCGCAGAGTAGGTTCGGCCACCTGGAAAAGAATTGCCGGATTTGATTTCATACCGTTTCAAGGTCGTAGAGCTTTTAGGCGCATAGACACAGTTAACCCCGTCATAGTTACATCTTTCTTTTACGTAATAGGTAGCAGGATAATAACTAATAGCCACATTCCAAGTTTCATTATTGGGAATGGTGTATTTTGAGGTAAACGTTTTGCAGGAACTGCTACCTACCTTACAACCTCTGACAGGATTACTACTATTACCCGCCGGAATCTCCATGCCCGGCATCATACGAAAGGTCCAATTATTATTTTGCCAGTTGCTATTATTAGCATTGAAATTAGTAAATAAATTTAAGGTTGTTCCCGTAGAGGTTAAGGGAATTGCAGGATGACTGCGAGCAGCCGTTGCAGTGACATTACTATAAGTACGTAAAGCCCCGCTAATATAAGCACTTGCCCAGGGCGTATAATCGATCTGAGGATTATAATAAAGGGGGTTATAATCGGCGCTACGCATAAACGCATAATCGGCAGTAGGAGGTATCGCAAAGTGATCATTGCTGGCATCGCTATTAATACGCCCATCGCTGCTTACACCATTAGGAAACAGATAAACGTATTTATACCAAGAACCGCTTGCGGTGCCTGCCGCATTAAATAAAGGATCCCCATCACTTTCGACAAAGCTTTTTTGACTACTATTCCACCACAAGGCCCCATCATTGGTATTAAGTAATACCTCAGAGTCCATGGAAGAGGAGTCATCCAAGCCAAAAATGATATTAGGCTTAGAGGCATTTTGCACCTCAATAGGCACATTAGCGATATCGGTGGCTGCGGCCATTACCCCGCTATTGAATAACCAAACACCCAGTATAATTACGATCTTTTTCATATTGCTTACCTTCAGCGTTCTATAATCGCTTGTACAAAGGTTAAGGTATTTTTAGGACCCGTCACCCGTACGGTTATCCGGTAATAAATCGAGCCTGACGCATAAACCGGTGAATTAACCTTATAGCTATTATTAATATTAGCACCACTCACAGAACATTGAGAATTTATACTCGTTATAGGCAACGGCCCTACACAAAGCCGTTCGGTAATATGTTGTACGGTATATTGTTGTACTTGAGTGACAGGCACTTGCGTCCAATCTACTGTACTTGGTAATCCATCACTATCGTTGGATTGCTGTAAGGCAAAATAACGCCCTGCAATATTATTATTAAAATCGGTTTGAGTATTAAGCTCAGCTAGAGCCTGCTCAATACCTACATTAGCGGCAGGCAAAGCAATTTGCTTGAACGCTATATTACCCGCTATTTGAGTAGTCGCTTGAGTAGAGCGAAACAAGGCTAAACCCGCCACTAGCAATACCACGAGTATGATGAGCGTTATGAGTAAGACAGCGCCTTGCTGTTTTTTCATGAGCTTTGTCCCCAGACAATGTTGTTGAGCTGGAATACCGTTTTTAGCACTAAATAGCGGTAACAACGCCAATCGGGATTTTCGCTAATATCGACCCTATCGCCACCGGGCCAGGGCAAGGGAGCTACCGTTGTCGCATCACAAGCCGCACCAGAAACACTAGGTTTTTCTTTTTGTGGGCTACGGGCAATAATGGCTATGCGTACGGCACGGATTCTAGCCATGCGAGCTTTATTTAGATTCTGCCAATCACTATCGGAAGCATTTACCCATTGCGTAATGGTGGTGGAGTTAGCATCGGCAATCCCATATTGTGCTTGTAATTCTATAATATTATCTGCCACCACCTCGGTAGTTCCCGTTAATCTATCAACGACTTCCAGCACACCGTTATTTACTTGCCAGGTTAACCAACGTAATTTCTGTACATTAATAACATAGCCACCATTTTGATAGGTAAGGGCGTTAGTAAAAACAGTGGTAGGATCGGCAGGATTATAGGGTGAGGCATGAGTATGCAAGATCTCGCTACTATTACCGTTGTCATTTAGGCCTGTCGCGGCTATTAAGGTACAAGGCTGATTGGGTTCGGCACTGGCCAATAAAACTTGATTGCTAACAAATTCTTTAGTGCTCGCATTCACTGTGACTGGGGCGCTAGGTGAGCTCATATTACTAATAATTTTTGCTGGCGCACCACTATAGATGGATTCTCCATATAAAATAGTTATCTTATCGGGATTATCTACACCTTCCTCAATAGCAATAGGTGGTATAACCGTATTATTCGCTTTTACCGTTCCATTGTAATAAATATTAAATTGCCCACAATAAATTGAGCGGTTAGCCATTAAACCTAAACCCGCATTTTTTACATCATAGCCAATTAAATATAAACCGCTGATAGCATTAGCAAAGGCACTGTTGCCGCTCACCGCCGTACGTTTACTGGCATCAAAAAAAACCAAGGAGGCATAAACCGTAATTAGCACTAACGAGCTAATAAAAAGTCCTATTAAGATATCAATTAAACCCACACCTGCTTGCAAATGGTTTAGAGTACACTTTTTACTCATCACTTTAACTTCCTAAACGCGTCATTAAGGTATAACTATGCGGTTGTATATCTTGGGGTCGCTGCCAGAATAATGCAATGGTAAAATCCTTATTGGCATTTAAGCTCACCTGGGGGGGATTATCAGTAGCTGCGGGCAGCATGCCTGTAACATCTGCCACCCAACTTTTGGTATAGTCTTGCGCCTTTTTATTATCACAATTTTGTTGAGCATTAACCGGTACGGTATAACAGACAGCATTTGCCGCATCGGCTATAGCCACACTGACTAACTCATTAGCCGAAACACTGGCTAACATGCGAAAACGCGCATCTTGGTTGCGGGCATAGAGACTGGCTTGCATACCCGCTAAAGCCAAAATACCTAAGCTAAAAATAAACATGGCAATTAAGGCCTCAACAACAGCGATACCCCTTTGATTTTGCATCATATTACCTAACAACTTCTTGGATCTGTACTGGCTAAGTTTGGATCGCAGATTTTAATCTGGCCTGCCGTAGAAACCTGAACTCGCAAACAACGGACTTTACCGCCCTGTGCCATACAATCGGCACTATTTTGTGAATTAATATCTGCCGTGTAAACACCACCATCGGCCAACCGGCCTTGGCTATTGAATCCTATGGTATTACTGGACGCACTAATAGCGAGTCTAGCTTGAGATGATTCAGCAGCTCGCTCTAATAATCGAGTTTCTGCTTCGCCAGCTCTAGCTGGAATATCAATAGTCCAACCGGTATCCGCCAAAAGCAAATTGACCCTAGCATTGCGTTTTATGGCTTCATTTTTAGCTTGTTGTATGGAAGCCTGGAATTCATCGGCTAGGCTGCGAAGTTGATTATTACGAATATAATCGGTAAATGAGGGTATGGTTATTATTAGAATGAGGGCCATCACCACCAGACTGATCATTAACTCAATGATGGTGACCCCTTTTTGGCTTTTCATGTTAACATCCCCCCGCTTGCGTTAACCAGCAAGCTTTGGGTAGATTAGCTGCCGCAGGGAAAGCCGAGGTACTTCTGGTTCCCGATTGATCAATGATATAACTATAACCGGATAGATTATGAGTGCCATTAGCCGTAGCCGTTATTAGATAGCCTTGTCCACTATTGGTTAGCTGACATTGATAATTAAAGTGTTCGGTTGCCGACATGATCAGCGCACAAGCGTTAGCACTGTTTGCGTAGCTGCCAGCATCCTGATAAGTTTGTTCCATCCGAATATGATAAACAGCAAGCGCATCAAACGCCTCGGTTAAACGGGCTCTAACGATATGTTCAAGATAGCCTGGCAAAGCAACTCCCGCTAGAATACCTACTATCACCAGCACTACCAATAATTCAAGTAACGAAAAACCATTTCTTCTCATTGTGCTCCACTCTCCAAGTGCATCATAGTAAATCCCTTATTTGAAGTATAGCCAATAAATAGCATAATGAGGAAAATTTAACTTATGCCGTTTCCCCAGTTGGCTAATCTAACACGCATCCTGTTTAGCCAAACCCAGGTTAACTCACTATTACACTAACCCAATTTAATGCTAATATGTGAGCCTGTTTCTATATACTTACACTTAGCTTATGCCAGTTTACATTTTGCAGGTTGCGGTTCCTTCTCCATTACGTAAGTGTTTAGCTTATCTGCCACCTAAAAATTGTAGTATGGCTCAATTAATTCCCGGGATCAGAATTCAGGTTCCCTTGCGTAATAGACAGGTAATTGGGGTTTTAACTGCCCTCACCCAGCAAACCGACTATGCTCTCGATAAACTTAAAACAGCTACTGCGCTTATCGATGATAAACCCCTTATCCCCTTAAGTCTTATGCAACTAATCAACTGGGGTAGCGTTTATTATCAATGGCCCATTGGGGATGCCTTTAGCACAGCCCTACCCGCGCTATTTCGCCAAGGAAAACCGGCGGTCTTAGCTACGCTTAAGCATTGGCAACTCACCGAATCAGGCTGGCAAATAGTACCAGAAGAATTAACCCGGGCACCTCTTCAGGCTAAAGCTCTAAAATTACTACGCGAACAACCTACAGGCCTTACTAAAACGGTACTGCACCAAGCCGAGATCGGCTCCAATATCCTACGCAGCCTGCTCAATAAAGATTGGATAAAAGAAGTCGTGGTAAAACCTACGCGAATAAACCAATCGCTAATGCCTAAACAAGAAAAATTAGCGTTAAACCCCGCTCAGCAACAAGCCGTAGCTGAAATTAGCGCCCAGCTAAAACAAGCTAAAACCTTTTTATTAGATGGCGTAACGGGCAGTGGCAAAACCGAGATTTATCTACAAGTCATAGCAGAAGTTATCAAGCACGGCCAGCAAGCCCTAATATTAGTACCAGAAATCAATTTAACGCCGCAAACGGTTGAACGTTTCCGAGCGCGCTTTAATATCGAAACGGTAGTATTGCATTCTAATTTAACGGATAATCAGCGTTTAACGGCTTGGCTGCAAGCCCAAACAGGTGCGGCCCCCATAGTAATTGGTACTCGCTCTGCTATTTTTACGCCCCTGGCAAAACCCGGCATTATTATTGTGGATGAAGAGCACGATGCTTCATTTAAACAACAGGATAGCTTTCGCTATTGTGCACGTGATCTGGCCGTTATGCGCGGTAAATTAGAAAACATTCCCGTGGTATTAGGCTCGGCTACGCCTTGCTTAGAAAGTTTAAATAATGCTTTAAAAGGCCGTTATCAGCATCTAACACTGCCGGAACGGGCAGGCAATGCAAAACCCCCAACGTTCCGGGCCCTTGATTTACGTGGACAAGTTATGCAAGAAGGGCTTTCTGGTACCTTGCTAACTGTGATGGAAAAACATCTTAAGGCAGGTAATCAGGTCTTGGTTTTTTTAAACCGTCGGGGTTATGCACCCGTGTTAATTTGTCATCACTGTGGCTGGATTGCTGGCTGTAAGCATTGTAGTGCCCACTTAACTTTACATCAGAATTTTTTACAATGTCATCACTGCGCTAGCCAACAGCCCATTTACCGACAATGTCCAAGTTGCCAACAAACCAAATTAATACCGGTTGGCATTGGTACCCAGCGGATAGAAAAAATATTGGAAACCCGTTTTCCAAAAGCCGGTGTACTACGGATAGATAGGGACAGTACAAGGCGCAAAAATGCGATGGAAACCATTTTGCACCAAATTAATAGCCAACAAAAACGTATTTTAATCGGTACCCAAATGTTGGCCAAAGGCCATCATTTTCCTCATGTAACCTTGGTGGCGATTTTAGATACCGATGCCGGCTTATTCAGCAGCGATTTTCGGGCCAGTGAACATTTAGCTCAATTACTGATGCAAGTAGCAGGGCGTGCTGGCCGTGCAGAGAAACCCGGCGAAGTTTTGCTGCAAACTTATCATCCCGAACATCCTTTATTACAAATCTTATTGACGATAGGCTATCTGCCCTTTGCTAAACATGCCTTGCAAGAAAGGCAAATGGCTCAATTACCCCCCTTTAGCCATTTAGCCTTACTACGTGCCGAAGCCATGAATCAAGAAATGCTGCAACGCTTTATGCAGGAAATTTGTAATTTTGTCTTACAACAACAGCTACCCATTCAATTGCAAGGCCCGGTAATTGCACCATTAGAACGTAAAGCCGGCCACTACCGCATGCAATTATTGTTCCATGCCTTACAGCGCCAAACTTTAAATGCTGGCTTAAAACAGATTATTAGCCATGTTGAACAACATAAGGCCAGCAAAAAAATTCGCTGGTCGGTTGATGTAGATCCGATTAATTTATTTTAGCCATTTTCAATAGGTTTTTAGTAGGGTCTGAGCTCCGTTGGTAAAACTTTTATAGCGAAAAAAGAGAGTAAATGGCTCTCTTATTATACCATTTACATTAAATAATCTTCCCTTGTCAGGGCATAGGGGTATAAGCCAACCTTGTTTTTCAAGGATGAAAAACTATAGAGCGTACAAGGAGGTATTCATAGCGTGTTGGCATTACCCCTATGCCCTGACAAGGGAAGATTTATGAGTAGTAAGGGTATTAAACCCTATTTAATTGTATAAATACCGATTCTTGCCTGATTTTACTGACTCGCTTTTCCTGCTCTTCAATATCATGATGCCAAAAAAGGCGATATTGATTAGCCGGGTATTTTTCTTCTAACTTAACCAATAAGTCTGTCTTTTTCGGTATAGTAGGAAGTTCCATGGGTTTACACATAGAAATAGTATTGATAAGAGAGCTTAGGCATTTTAAAAAAAACATTGCTCCTATCGCGCCGCCTAATACACTAGCCACTAATGTACAAGCCGCCCAAAGCCCCAGCGCTATTATCTCAAAGAAAATTTTGTCCAGCTTTCCGCTAATAAAAGCCTCTCTGGTCGGTATAAATTTTAAATGTTCTAGATAAGAATATTGAAATTCAGTGCTATTTTCATCCCGTTCATGACCATAACCTAGCCATGCAGATAAAAAATATACGGCGGCAACGGGAAAGAGCGTCCCTAAAATAAAGCCGGGCATTATTCGAAGTGGTTCGGAAATAAATCTATTTTTCTTTTTAGTCTCACATTGATCTATCCAGTCATTTAACCTATTCACATAAACCATTTGCAATTTATATAAAACGTCTAGATCGTCTATTAAGTTTAAGCCTTTGATTTCGTTTGATAATTCCATAACCTCAGCGGGATCAAGCATGCGTTCTATTAATTGGTTAATGATTTTTGCATTAAGCGCCTTATCTCCGCCTATCAACATGTACCATCTTCTTTTAACCGCTAATTGAGTAAGCTCATCATCTATGGGTGCTAAAGACATCAGTTTTTCTAAGGGATTAGCTAACAAAGCCAGTCTTTGTGGCAGTAAATTCTCTCTTATTTGCTGGTATAAAAGGCGGCCGGTATTACTAAGCAGTCGTACTTCGGTCAGAGAGAGGTAACTTAATACTTCACCCATAATGTCTGGTGATAATCTTAAAAAATCGAATTGGCTACTGCTGGAGAGTTCATCATATTTTTTAGTAGGATTGTCAGCTAATAAATAAGTACGTTCATTGATTAATTGAGTATGCTGCATAATAAGCCCCGCGTTTATTTGAATATTTTTTCATCGTAACAGGATACTTTTCTTAAGTTAAATATATTAATTTTAACTTTATGATAGTTATTACTTATTAAACTGTTGGGATAATTGCTTAAATGAACCAGCAAGATTTTGATACATGTTATTAAAGTATACCGCATACATATTGCAAAAAGTAGATTAAGCCTTGGTTACAGAGACTGCACTAAGTCGCGCGTACCAGGCTAATAAAGTAGTCTGCTTGCATTAAAACCAAAATCCTGTTAAATTACCTTTTAGATAAAAACCTTGAGAAACTAGCATTCTAGCTTAGGACTTACGCAAAACGAGTATTTTTCGCCCAGATCAAGTGCAGGATTTGTGAGCAGCACAGTTTACACGTAGTAAATGAGCAGCGGAGCAAGTTCTGCAACACAGAAATGGGCAAAAAGACGAAGTTTTGTGTAAGTCCTAGAACTAAATCTTGACCGTAAAGGAGAAAACTCATGTTACGCTATCTTTTTTGGCTCAGTTTATTGGCAAGCGGCGTTGGGCAGGCGAGTGAAGGAGCGTTATTTATGACTGTTCATAACTATACGACTAAGCCGGCTGTCTTAACAGCGGCATCACCTAACATGCACAGTTTGGTGGGTGAGGAAACTTTAGCCCCAGGCGAGGTATTCATAGCCAAATTTGACCACTCTGAGCATATTAAACCTTATTTGCTATACAAACTGCAAAATAAACAAACCCAAGGCCAGTGCTATTTGCAAGCACGGAATAACCCGCTTAAATTAACGTGTACAGGCCCTTTTCTAGCCGAACAGATCTACTTAGGTGAAAATAGTTATGAATTTAGTTTGTACGATAATATAAAATCGTTTTAAAAAATCCTAGTGCAGTGTCCAACCCGTATTAGTTTAACAGGTTCTGTTGCAAACATGTCAAAGGGTATAGTGCAAGGACAGCGGTTCCCGCTGATTTCACCTTATATTAATAACATAATATTATAAAATGTTATACACTTAATAAATTAGAAAAAATTGGGAGTAACCTTAAATGAGTATCGCAGTCAATTTAGGTGATGAACTTGTCACATCTGCAAGGATTTATTCAGCCGTGCAAAGCCGTTCAGTTGCGAAGCAAATAGAGCATTGGGCCAAAATAGGTCGAATTGTAGAAGATAATCCAGATTTGCCCTATAACCTTATTAAAGATATTTTACTGGGACTTGAAGATGTAAAAAGTGGAAACTACGAAGAATACAAACCCGGCATACTATGAAGATATTCTTAAGCGCGACATTTAAGCGTTTGGCTAAGAAGTTGCATGTAAAACAAAAAGTAGAGCTTGAAAAAGCCATTGCAAAAAATACGGTTAATCCTTCACCCGGCTAGCCGTGCTTAAATAAACCCCAGCAAAAATCATGATTGCACCTAAAACAATATTGAGTGTAAGCGGTCTTTGTAAAAATACCACGTCCCAAATAAAGGCTAAACTGGGCTGTAACAAAATATAAAAGCCCGCTAGCGATACCGGTACCAAGGGTAAGCCATAAGAGATGAGCAACCAGCCTATGACCTGGCCAAATAAACCATAAGCAAATAACAATAACAGATTGTGCAGATCGGGAATAAGAAACGGCTGTTGCTCAAATTTAGCCACTATTAATAAATAACCACAGCTAATTAAACTTAACCAAGCCATATTACTCATGGGCTGTAATTTCTTAGGTAAGGCTTGGGATTTACGCAAGGCCACCACAAAAAAACCATAAAAAATTGCGGTAGCCAAACCACAAATTACGCCCTTAATGTAGTCAGGTGTGATCTGTTGTGGATCAATGCCTACTAATAGATACAACCCTATGATTGCCAGCGGTAAAGCCAAATAAAAATACCAACGGACTTTTTCTTGATAATGCAAAAGCCCCACCAGTACTAAAATAAAGACTTGGAAATTACCTAAAATGGTGGCTAAGCCAGGCCCAATAATTTTAATACTGGTATGCCAAAATACCAAATCGGTAGAAAGAAAAACCCCGCTGATTCCCGCCCATAATAAAGGGCGCCAGCCTTGCCATAACGACTCCCCTTTAACCGCGGCAATTATAAACAGGCAAATCGCACCAAACAACATTCGGTAAAAAGCCGCAAACGTAGCATCGGCACTCGATAATTTTACAAAAATCGGGCAGATACTAATCATAATAGCGCCCATTATCACCTGCGAATGAGCCGTTTGGTTTGAACTAAACAATTTTCTCATGGTTAATTAATAACGATAGTGCGAGGGTTTGTAAGGCCCATTAACCGAAGTCCCTATATAAGCCGCCTGCGCTGGAGTTAACTGAGTTAACTTAGCGCCTAACTTAGTCAAATGTAAACGTGCGACTTGCTCATCTAAGTGTTTAGGTAAAACGTGAACCCCTATGGGATATTGTTCAGATGATTGCCAGAGTTCCATTTGCGCCAGCACTTGATTAGTAAACGAGCTTGACATGACAAAGCTTGGATGGCCCGTTGCACAACCTAAATTGACTAAACGACCCTCGGCTAACACTATCAGCCGTTTGCCATCTGGAAAAATGACATGGTCGACTTGGGGCTTAATATTTTCCCATGGATATTGGCGCAAAGAAGCAATATCAATTTCGGAATCAAAATGACCAATATTGCAGATAATGGTCTGATTTTTCATTTGGCACAAATGCTTATGCGTAATGACTTCAAAATTACCCGTTGCGGTAACAAAAATATCTGCCACAGCAGCCGCTTCTTCCAGGGTAACCACCCTATAACCTTCCATTGCCGCCTGTAAGGCACAAATGGGATCAATTTCAGTCACCCAAACGGTGGCTCCAAACCCTCTTAAAGCTTGGGCACAACCTTTGCCCACATCCCCATAACCACAGATCACGGCAATTTTACCCGCAATCATGACGTCGGTAGCGCGTTTAATACCATCGATAAGAGATTCACGGCAACCGTATAAATTATCAAATTTCGATTTAGTTACCGAGTCATTAACATTAATGGCCGGCGTTTTTAAAGTGCCTTGCTCCATCATTTCATAGAGCCGTCTTACGCCAGTCGTGGTCTCCTCAGAAATACCCTTGATATAAGTTAATAAGTCTGGATACTTATCATGCATGATTTGGGTTAAATCACCGCCATCATCCAAAATCAGATTAGGATACCAATCATTGGGCCCTTTAATAGTTTGCTCAATGCACCACCAAAATTCTTCTTCCGTTTCGCCTTTCCAGGCAAAGACAGGAGTACCCGTTGCAGCTATTGCGGCGGCGGCATGATCCTGGGTAGAGAAAATATTACAAGAAGACCAACGTACTTCCGCGCCTAAATGCTGTAGGGTTTCAATCAAGACCGCGGTTTGAATGGTCATATGCAAACAGCCTGCTATGCGTGCGCCACTTAATGGCTGCTGCTTGCCATACTGTTCACGCAAAGCCATAAGTCCCGGCATTTCGGTTTCGGCTATCGCGATTTCTTTACGACCCCATTCAGCCAAATTGATATCCGCCACCTTATAATCAGATCCGGCTTGCTTAACTGCTTGTAATGACATATAAACCCCTAAGATAACGCCAAATAGGCGCCGTAATATAGAATATTTTAAGTATTTTAGCTAAAATACTTAAGCGTTGAAAACGGGTAGGCATTATGCCAAAAAACCGATTAGAAAACTATTTAATTTCTATTCCACTAACCGCAGTTTGCTAGCTTATAACCGAAGCCTGTTCTGCTTAGGCAGACTTCGATTATAATAGAACTCTTGCATAACCTCCATTGCAGGCCAATCTCTATGAAAAAAGTAGACTCAAAATGCTCATGTATGTCTTATACACTGCGCTTTTTCGCC